>DOOK01000175.1:800-9810 GCA_003512805.1 Erwinia sp.
AGCACGCTGGCGGCCTGCTCGGCGTTCACCAGATCGAAACCAAGGTGAATGTTATAGATGCCGAAGCCCAGCTTCTCGCGCAGTACGGTAGCGGCGCAAATGTTGGCGGTAATCATCGCTTCTTCCACGATGCGGTTGGCGATACGACGATGCTCGGCAACGATATCCAGCACTTCGCCTTTTTCACCCAGCAGGAAACGGAAGTCCGGGCGATCTTTAAATACCAGCGCATGAGTCTGACGCCATTCGCCGCGCGCAAGACACAGCTTGTGCAGCAGACGGATCTGCGTGGCGATCGCTTCGTTTTCCGGCTGCCAGTCGCCGCTGTTTTCCAGCCAGTCTGACACCTGGTCGTAAACCAGCTTGGCTTTGGATTCAATCCAGGCCGCAAAGAAGTGGATATCTTCGCCAAGGGTGCCGTCAGCTGCCACCGTTACGCGACAGGCGAGCACCGGGCGACGCACGTTCGGACGCAGCGAGCAGACGTCATCAGAAAGCTGACGCGGCAGCATCGGGATGTTGAAACCAGGCAGATAGTTAGTGAATGCGCGCTCGGCGGCAATGGCATCCAGCTCGCTGTTGGCCGGCACGTAGGCGGTCGGATCGGCAATCGCGATGGTCAGACGCAGCTGACCTTCCGGCAAGGCTTCAACGTAAAGCGCATCGTCCATATCTTCGGTACTGGCGCTGTCGATGGTCACGAAGTCCAGCGAGGTCAGATCTTCGCGCTCAAGCTGCTCGTCCAGTATGTCGCCGGTCACGGCGTCTGGCGCTTCGCGCTCCAGATTATGACGGGAAAGCGTTACCCACCACGGTGCCAGAGGATCTTCTGCGTGGGTAATAAAAGCGGTAAGCTCGGCGTAGAAAGTCCGATCGCCTTTCAGCGGGTGGCGCTTCATCTCGGCTACGGCCCAGTCGCCAGCCTGAAAGTCATGCTTCAGGTTACGGTCGGGGCGGCACTGAATGGCGTCTTTAAGCAGCGGATGATCGGGCACGATAGAAAGACGGTCGTCTTTCTTCTGCACGCGGCCTACAAAACGCGTCAGGAAAGGTTCAACGAGTTTTTCCGGATCGGCAACTTCACGATCCTTATCGGTTTGCAGCACGGCAATAATGCGGTCGCCGTGCATCACTTTTTTCATAAACGGCGGCGGAATGAAATAGCTTTTCTGAGCATCTGCTTCCAGAAAGCCGAAGCCTTTTTCCGTGCCTTTTACCACCCCTTCAACACGCGGCGTCTGGGAGTGGAGTTTCTCTTTGAGCTGCGCGAGCAGCGGGTTATCCTGGAACATATTCTCAACGTTTTCGTGGCCTAAGAGCGGCAGACAGTTTTACGCGATTAACCGCCTCGCGGCAAGTAAAAAGCCCGGAAAATCGCGGGCTTTGCGAGGCTGCGCTCTGAAAAGCCTCGCTTTTTTCGGGGCGGACTGGGTTAACGCATTGGAACGTGCAAAAGCGAAAAATCAGGGCGCGTTTGCTGTCAGTATTATTTTATGTTGCAGCAGTCCGGTTGAGCGCTGCGGCGATGTAAAAAGAAAGGTTTTTGCTAAGATCAGCCCTGACCGGCAGCTTTAAGACGTAAAAAAGCCGGGGAAAGCCCCGGCTTCGTTTTATTGTGGTATGCCTCAGGCGATACGCAGGCCCGGTTTATCTTCGGACAAGGTAATTTTCACCGGCACCGATTTTGAGGTCGGCGTGCCGCTGCCGTCGCCAAAACTGGAGAGGGGCACCAGCGGGTTGGTTTCCGGGTAGTAGGCTGCCAGGTTGCCTTTAGGGATATTATAAGGAACCAGCTTAAACTCGGTAACCTTGCGGGTAATACCGTCGTTCCAGAGCGTTTCGATATCGACCTTGTCACCCGCCGAGAAACCCAGGCTCGCCATATCATCCGGATGGATAAACAGCACTTCGCGCTGGCCGTAAACGCCACGGTAACGGTCATCAAGGCCGTAAATCGTGGTGTTGTACTGGTCGTGCGAGCGCAGGGTTTGCAGCGTAAACGGCACGTCCACATCCAGCTGCGGGAACAGCGACTCCGGCAGGCTGCTGGCGCTGAACTGCGCTTTATTATTCAGCGTATTGAAGCGGAATTCTGCCGCGGCATTGCCCAGGTAGAAGCCCCCTTTGATATCGCATTTCGCGTTGAAGTCCGTAAAGCCTGGAATGGTGGCAGCGATATGATCGCGGATCAGATTGTAATCCGCTGCCAGGCTCAGCCAGTCCACTTTCTCCGAACCCAGTACGGCGTGCGCTATCCCGGCAACGATCGATGTCTCGGAGCGCTGCGTGTCGGCGATAGGCTTGCCTACGCCTTCAGAGGCGTGAACCATGCTGAAGGAGTCCTCGACCGTAATAAACTGCGGGCCGGTTGCCTGGATATCCTGCTCGGTACGACCCAGCGTAGGCAGGATCAGCGCATCAACGGCGCCCGGACACAGATGGCTGCGGTTCAGCTTGGTGCTGATCTGTACGGTCAGGCCGCAACGACGCAGTGCTTCTTCGGTGCGTGGGCTGTCCGGTGCGGCGGCAGCCAGGTTACCGCCCAGCGCGATCAGAACTTTGATCTCGTCACGCAGCATCGCTTCCAGCGCTTCAACGGTGTTGTGGCCAATTTCACGCGGCGGCTCAAAATCAAAATGCTTGCCCAGGCTGTCGAGGAAGGCCTGAGAAGGCTTCTCGTCAATGCCCATGGTGCGGTTGCCCTGCACGTTACTGTGGCCTCGAACGGGACAGAGGCCGGCGCCTTTTTTGCCCAGCTGGCCAAACAGCAGCTGCAGGTTGACGATCTCGCGCACGGTTTCCACGGAATGTTTATGCTGCGTAATACCCATCGCCCAGGTACAGATCACGCGTTCGGCGCTCTGGTAGATAGCGGCCGCTTCACGGATCTGCTGTTCGGTCAGGCCGGACTGCTGAACGATCTGCGACCATTGGGTTGCCTCTACGGCAGCCAGATAAGCTTCCATTCCTTCGGTTTTGGCGTTGATAAAGACTTCATCAAACAAGCCAGGTTCGCCGGCTGCCAGGCGGGCATAGTGCGTTTCCGCCAGGGCTTTGACCATGCCACGCACTGCGGCCATATCACCGCCGAGATTAGGCTGGTAATAGGTAGAACTGATGGTGCCCGCTTTACTGGTGACCACTTCCAGCGGCTTTTGCGGATCCGCAAAGCGCTCCAGGCCACGTTCACGCAGCGTGTTAAAGGTCACGATTTTTGCGCCGTGATCGGCGGCGTGACGCAGGCTGTGCAGCATACGCGGATGGTTGGTGCCTGGGTTCTGACCGAAAACAAAAATAGCGTCCGCATGATCGAAATCATCCAGACGAATAGTGCCTTTGCCCACGCCAATGCTGCGCTTCAGGCCGGTGCCGCTGGCCTCATGGCACATATTTGAGCAGTCCGGGAAGTTGTTGCTGCCGTTCATGCGGCCAAACAGCTGGTACAGCCAGGAGGCTTCGTTGCTGGCGCGGCCAGAAGTGTAAAGCTCCATCTGGTCGGGATTGTCCATCGCCTTGATATGGCTGGCAATTAGCGCAAAAGCGTCGTCCCAGCTGATGGGTTCATAACGATCGGTTTCACGGTTATAGCGTAACGGTTCGGTCAGGCGACCCTGATATTCCAGGAAGTAATCGCTCTGCTTATAAAGGGCAGAAACGCTGTGCTGAGCGAAGAAGCTGGCGTCAATAAAGCGGCGCGTCGCTTCCCAAGTGACGGCCTTGGCGCCGTTTTCGCAAAAGCTGAAGGTACTTTTATTATCATCGCCCCAGGCGCAGCCGGGACAGTCAAAGCCTTTGGCTTTATTCATGCGCATCAGGTTGCGCATATTTTTCAAAACTTGCTTGCTGTCAAAAACGAAACGGGTTGTCGCTTCCAGTGATCCCCAGCCGCCCGCCGCCGCCTGGTAGGGTTTTATTGCAGTTTTAAACTTCATAGTGCTTCGCAGGTGGTTACAATGTTTTTGTCTTGTTAAGAAGTTATTACTTCTTTTATCGGCACAGTCTGTGACTTCTTAACAAAATTGTCTAATTGATTGCCTTAATCATGCGATAGGTCAGGTTTATCGCTAAAGCGTGAGGCATATCAAAGAATCATGCTGAGGCATATGCATTTCTCCGCCGCCCCGGGTGCGCTGGCTCATACTCAGGTTTTCAGCCAGAAAGAAGAGGGGCCTGTGAAAGAATTTGCCAGTAAAATTCATGCTTTCGGCAAAGCGCTGATGATGCCGATTTCCGTCATCGCTGCCGCCGGTATCTTTCTGGGCGTGGCGGCTGCGCTGCAAAACCCGGCTATTACCGGCGATGCGTTTGCCAGCCTGCACGTTCCGCAACTGATTATTGGCTTTATTCGTAAGGTCGCGGGAGCGCTGTTTGCCAATCTGCCGCTCTTTTTTGCCGTTGCCAGCGCGATTGGTTTGGCGAAAGCGGAGAAGCCGACGGCGGCTTTCGCCGCCGTCATCGGTTTTATCGCTATGCATGTTGGCGTCAGCGCGACGCTCGCCGCGCAGGGACTGACGGCAGCCACCACCACGCCGGAAGCGTTGCAGGCGAAAGGCATGGAGCAAACGGCCGCCATGATGACCTCGGCGGAATACATCCCGATGCTCGGTATTTTCACCTATAACATGAGCGTGCTGGGCGGCGTCATTGCCGGTTTACTGACTGCGGCCATCCATAATCGCTTCTATACCACGCAGCTGCCTACCGCTATCAGTTTCTTTGGCGGACGGCGCTTTGTGCCAATAGTCACCGTGCTGGTGCTGCCACTGGTAGGTGTCCTGCTGGCGGCGATTTGGCCCACGGTTGGCGCGGGGATCGCCTGGGTAGGCGAGCTGATTGGCAAAAGCGGGCAGTACGGTGCCTTCCTGTATGGCACCAGCGAACGATTACTGATCCCCACGGGCCTGCACCATATTCTCAACGAAACGGTGCGCTTTACGCCTATTGGCGGCGTGGCTACCGTGGATAATCAGACCATCGTGGGCGCGCTAAATATTTTTAATACTGTGCTGACCCATCCTGGCTCTGTTCCGGATGACATCATCAGAAACGCCACGCAGTTTCTGGCCCAGGGGAAAATCCCGGTGATGATGTTCGGCTTACCCGCAGCAGCGCTGGCGATCTATCACTGTGCAAGACCTGAACACAAGCCGCGCGTAAAAGCACTGATGCTGGCTGGTGCGCTCACCTCATTTACTACCGGCATCACCGAGCCGCTGGAATTCTGCTTTATCTTTGTTTCACCCGTACTTTACCTGCTGCACGCTTTTCTGAGCGGCCTGTCATTTATGCTGATGTCGATGCTGCATTTAATGATCGGTAATATTCAGGGCGGCGCTATCGATCTGGTGGTGTTTGGTATTCTTGGCGGCAGCAAAACGCAGTGGTGGTGGACGCTGGTGCTTGGCGCAATCTATCTGCCGGTTTACTACTACGGTTTTCGCTTTGTGATCTTGCGTATGCGGGTAGAAACACCGGGCAGAGAGGCAGAAGAGACGGAGCCAGAAAGCAAGATGGTCGCGGCCGATCGACGTATTCAGGTCATCATCAGTGGCCTGGGCGGAGAAGGCAATATAGAGGATGTCGATTGTTGCTTTACCCGCTTGCGTGTACGGGTAAAAGAGATGAAAGAGGTGGTCGATCATACACTGATGACGACAGGCGCCAACGGCGTTAATCGCGTCAGCGATCACGATATCCAGGTCATTTACGGGCCGCAGGTCGAGAAAATCGCCAGTGAGGTGAAAGCCGCGCTGGGCGTGGCCTGACGCTATGCAGGCCACATTGCAGGGCTTTTCCGCCGAATCAGGCTTTATGGAGCAGAGCCGCCGCGACCGACGGTCCAGGCCTGATGGCCGCGATCATTGGGCTTGGCGTGATTTGTGCCAGCTCTTTAGCCGTTTTGGGTTTTCTGGGGGAGGGGACGTACGCATCCGCCTGTTAGTCTTGTACCAGGCAGGTATGATGCACATATAGCCGCGTTTTATCCTCTCCCGATGCTACTCGCGGGTTCGCCAGCGGCGGGTGGGACAGGCTACGTGACCTGTGCATCAACCCGTAAACTAAAGGTTGTGAAGTCGAACCGGACACTTTCCGCCAGTGTCGCGCCTTTCCTGTCGTAAAAACCAATGTCAGCCACGTTTTATAAGGGGTGGGTCATAGCGTTGGTGTGTTCAACAGCAGCCAAATTTCCACCAGCGATAACCCTGCCATAATCACCTCTTCAGAAGCGAAGCTATCACAAAAACCGGGATTACAGCCTTCAGGCCAGGGAGTAGCGCTTATCAGTCGCTTGAGAAAGCAGCACCAGCGCTGTCCAATGAAGCCCGTTGGCGTCCAGGGCGGATATAAAACCATGAAACCCGATATCCTTACGTCGCTACGTTTTTTAAAAAACACGAAAGAGCAAACCCGGGCAGAGAAAAGGCTGCATAGCGTGATAGATTAAGATTGTTTCCGATATATAACCCTTTATCTTTTCAGGAGAAATACATGTCTATCCCTCCTCTTTCCATTGGCCTGCTGCTTTTTCCCGCCTTGACCCAGCTCGATCTTACCGGCCCCTTTGAAGTCTTTTCCCGCGCCCCTGGCGCGCAGGTGCATCTGATTTGGAAAACTCTGGAACCGGTAATCTCCGATCGTGGTATGGCTATTTTGCCCTCTACAACCTTTCAGGCATGCCCAAAGCTGGATGTTCTCTGCGTGCCGGGCGGCCCGGGGCAGATGGCGTTAATGGAGGATAGCGACACGCTGGCATTTATCCGTCGTAAAAACGAAGAGGTAAGTTTACTGACTTCTGTCTGTACCGGCTCGCTGGTGCTGGGCGCCGCCGGGCTTTTGCAGGGGCGTAGGGCAACCTGCCACTGGGGATCGCTGTCACAGCTGGCACTATTGGGTGCTGAACCAGTTAGCGAACGGGTAGTACGGGATGGCAACCTGATAACCGGGGCAGGGGTAACTTCCGGCATCGATTTTGCGCTCAGTGTGATTGCTGCCCTTTATGACGACGAAACGGCACAAGCGATCCAGCTCCATATGGAATACGATCCCGCGCCGCCTTTTGTCTGCGGCTCTCCACGCGTGGCGTCAGCAGAACTGGTCAGCAAAGCCAGCGCACAGGCTGCGCCTTTTATTGCAAAAAGACTCGAGGCAACCCGACAAGCCGCATCGCGGCTCTATAGCGAGACTGGCAAGCCTGCCAGCAACAAACCCTTTACCGGTTAGTGGCGTTACAACGTCACATAATAATTTTAATTTGATCATCTTAATATCCATTTAAATAAACGACGGATAGGCGTTTTAAACAGGCTGCACCACCAAATAGGATTAATCTGCCTTGTTTGCGTGCCTTAATAAAAATAGTTAAACCTTTGGATATGGCCTGATTCTGAATATAAGCCTTAACAGCATAATCAGAGTGCATTCGTTAACGAAGTATGGAAAATAACAGGCAGTGATTAAACAGGCCATGCTGCGCTGATTTTCAGAGCAGGCTAACGAGGAATGTAATGCAAACTGAAACCGTTCAAACCGATGAACTGGAAGGCAAAGCTTTGGAATGGGCCGTCCTTAAAGCGATTGGCGGCGCCTGGCCTGACGGTGCGGCCAGCTCCTGGGACAGGGCGGGATATCTGATAAGCAATCTGAATATTTTTCTCAGCAGCGGCGGCCACAGGCAAATGTTTATTGCTTATCTGGACGAAAGGGCGCCTTCTGTCGGTAAAACGTTGCCAGAGGCGGTTTACAGGGCCGTAGTCCATTCCTCTATTGGCAGCTGGATTTCAGTACCGGTAGCCATTTTAAGAGCATAGCGCCCGGTTTAATCCTGGTGAAAAATAGAGTTAAGTATCGCCAAAGGAATAAGTTTGTCTGTCGTTTACTCTGCTAATAATGCCTTTTTTATGCGGTCAATACCGTAAAAGACATCCACAAAGCCACGCCAAAAATAATGCTGTTATAAAAGCATCGCGCCTGTCCGCTTTGATTACCTGTAGCCTGTTCCTCTTTTCAAAAGAAACAGGGCCGAGGTATTTCAGTCGCTATAAATTTCACCTGCCCGATATTAAATAAATATCAGCGATTTCATCAGTTGTTGTTACCTGCATGCAGGCACTCTGACATCCGTTTTGCGAGTTAAAATTAAAAAAAAAGCCCGCAGTAAGCCGCGGGCAAAAACGAAGTTAACTCTATTTTGCCTCTCCACCCTAAAGTAATATTGCGAACATAGAGTGATCCGAATCACAGACCGATGGCTAAGGTTTGTTCTGAGACAAATCTTATTAAGAGAAATTTTGCACAGGGCTGAACTGACTAAAGCGGACAGGACTCTCTGCCAGGATGGCATTCCTCTGGAGCACGGCGAATTCGGGTACGATGGCGGGGGGCCGACGCAATCCTTACCTTCTAACCGGTTTTGGTCTCCGTCTGGTTTTTTATTTGCTATTTGCTAAACCACAACTACCCTTATTCAGGTAGTCGTCAATGCGCCGCCCCAACAACGGACTGACCAGTAATCACCGATGATAAACAGGCGCACCATATTCCAGGCTCTGCTCAGGCAGGGCCTTTTTTACGCCGGTCTGTACTACACTCCCTGAAGGAGTAAAGGCCTTTGTAAGGCGGCGCTTAAGTTATTACGGCGTATGGCGTCAGCAGGCAAGCCACACAGGCTTCGTGCCGGAGAATGTCCGGCGCCAGAATTAACCCGCCGTTAGCTCACCTGGAAAGAGCATCAGCCGCGTAGCTGAAGGTTTGGGGTTCGAGTCCCTGACGGCGGTCCAGCCATTGCTCCTTTGAAGGCCACCTTTAGTGGCCTTTTTTTATGCTGACGCTACACGGCTATAGCGACAGCATTTTGTTGAATACCCTGAATAAACAGAAAGGGTAATTTTCTCGTATCGGCAATTGTAGATAATGATTTTTATGAAGCGTTCGCACCGTCATCAACATTAAAGCCAGTTTCGCGGTAGCAACCTCGCCTCGCAATAGCGTTTTTTTACGTTCGGAAGAAGGA
>DOOK01000235.1 GCA_003512805.1 Erwinia sp.
ATCACTTTTTCTACGGTCTTGTCGCTGACACGATACTGCCGGGCTTTACCATTTATAACGTAGCTGGCCGTCGTGCGCGATACACCAGCAAGACGCGCAATTTCATCCAGTTTCACAATAACTCCACGCTCAGGCACCATGACGGCGCAGAAAAAATAGCCACATCGTGGCTAAGGACAAGATAATCTTACATCTAACGGCAGCGCCAGCAACCTCTTTTAGCCCCAGTCGGGAGCTTTGCGGCAAAAATAAAAAAACCCGGCATTCCGCCGGGTTAGGAGCTTTTCGCAATTATCACGCCGGGTAATCAGCGCATACTGCGTTCGCCACGCGCGATGCCGACAACGCCGGACCTCACCACCTCAACAATTTCCGCCACTTCACGCACCGTGCTTAAAAAAGCGTCCAGCTTGTCGCTGGTGCCGACCAGCTGAACCGTGTAAAGCGAAGGCGTGACGTCCACGATCTGGCCGCGGAAGATTTCTGCGCTGCGCTTAACCTCTTCCCGGCCGTAGCCGGACGCCTGAATTTTTACCAGCATGATCTCACGCTCGACGAAAGCGCCCTGCCCCAGCTCCGTGACGCGCAGCACGTCTATCAGTTTGTGCAGCTGTTTTTCGATCTGCTCCAGCACATTCTGATCGCCTACGGTCTGAATAGTCATTCGTGACAGAGTCGGATCGTCAGTGGGCGCCACGGTCAGGCTCTCGATGTTGTAGCCACGCTGTGAAAAAAGCCCGACAACCCGCGATAATGCGCCGGATTCGTTTTCCAGCAGTACCGATAAAACACGACGCATAATTATGTCCTCTCCGTTTTGCTCAGCCACATTTCGTCCATTCCGCCGCCGCGGATCTGCATCGGGTAAACGTGCTCGCTACCGTCAACATTCACATCCACAAACACCAGGCGACCTTTACGCAACTCCGCCAGCGCCTGACTCAGCTTTTCCTCCAGCTCATGGGGATGATGAATGCCGATACCGACATGGCCATAAGCCTCTGCCAGCCTGATAAAATCGGGCAGCGACTCCATATAGGATTGCGAATGGCGGCCTGAATAAATCATATCCTGCCACTGCTTTACCATGCCCAGATAACGGTTATTCAGGCTCAGCACCAACACCGGCAGGTTGTATTGCAGCGCGGTCGACAGTTCCTGAATATTCATCTGAATACTGCCGTCGCCCGTGACGCAAATCACAGTCTCTTCCGGCAGGGCCAGCTTCACACCCAGCGCGGCAGGCAGCCCAAAGCCCATCGTGCCCAACCCGCCTGAATTGATCCAGCGACGCGGCTTGTCAAAAGGATAATAAAGCGCGGCAAACATCTGATGCTGCCCCACGTCGGACGTGACGTAGGCATCACCATTGGTCAGACGCCAGATAGTTTCGATCACCGCCTGCGGCTTGATTTTCTCGCTGCTGCGATCGAACGCCAGGCACTGACGCGCTCGCCATTGTTCGATGCTCTGCCACCAGTCGCGCAGGCTGTCGTCGTCCTGCTGGCTCTTCTGCTTCAACATTTCCAGCATCTGCTGCAGCACATCGCGAGCATCACCGACGATAGGCACGTCTGCCGGCACTGTCTTGGAGATAGTGGCCGGATCGATATCGATATGCAGCACCGTCGCGTTCGGACAATACTTCATCAGATTATTGGTGGTGCGATCGTCAAAACGCACGCCGACGGCGAAGATAACGTCGGCATTGTGCATCGTCATATTCGCTTCATAAGTCCCGTGCATCCCGAGCATGCCCAGACACTGACGATGGGTACCGGGAAAAGCGCCCAGGCCCATCAGTGAACAGGTTACCGGCAAATTAAGTTTTTCAGCGAACTCGCGTAGCGCGTCGGCGCAGTTGGCATTGATTACGCCACCGCCCGCATAAAGCACGGGTTTTTTCGCTGCCAACAGGCTTTGCAGGGCGCGCTTGATCTGACCCCGATGCCCCTGCGTCGTGGGATTATAGGAGCGCATACTGACCGACTCTGGCCACTGATACGGTAGCTTGTTAGCCGGGTTCATCATATCTTTTGGCAGGTCGATAACGACCGGTCCGGGTCGGCCGCTGGCCGCCAGCCAGAACGCTTTTTTCACGACCGTTGGGATATCTTCTACCTGTCTCACCATAAAGCTGTGTTTGACGATCGGCCGGGAAATGCCCACCATGTCGCACTCCTGAAAGGCGTCATAGCCAATCAGGGAAGAAGGCACCTGTCCGGAGAGCACCACCATAGGGATGGAATCCATATAGGCGGTGGCGATGCCGGTAATGGCATTGGTCGCGCCGGGGCCGGAGGTGACCAGCACCACGCCCGTTTCACCTGTTGCACGAGCGTAGCCGTCCGCCATATGCACGGCGCCCTGTTCATGGCGTACCAGCACGTGGTCGATGCCGCCCACGGTCTGCAATGCGTCATAAATATCCAGTACTGCCCCGCCGGGGTAGCCGAACACATGTTTTACGCCCTGATCGATTAACGATCGGACTACCATTTCGGCTCCTGACAACATCTCCATTTTTGCCTCCAGGCTTTAAGGTGCTGATTTACCGGCGTACTTGATGCTTTTATTTTACAAATAACGCCCGCTTGCCGATAAGTTCAAAACCTGTGTTTATTCAGCCGCTAAAAATATTTTCAGCGGCCAGGTACAGGGCAGTGCCCTTTTTATTTTTCTTCGGGTAAGGATTTACCATAACCGTAGAAATCCTGGCAGGCAAACATCCTGCGCGTGAGGAATGAGAGAAAGCCCGCATTAAGGCACTGCCGGTTTCGTTAACACGTCGACGTTTACACTAACTACTCGCCCTTAAAAAAGCGGTTTATGCTGACCACACTTTATTTTCCAGTGTGATCGTTTCGTTATTAAGGAGTGAAGTTCTTTGAATAAAGCTGACCTGTTCAAACATGACGAGACTTTTAGTCTTTTCTGCTGGTTGCCCATCCATTTGTAAAAGAATGCGCTAATTCACCGGGGACTCATGGCGAAAGCAGTTTACAAACCACCACCATGTAAGTTATTGATAAATAATTTAATTAATAAAAAAATACGCCTTCCCCCCTTTTCTTCTTCGCCCATTTCCTGCTGGCCGGGCCGCCACTCGTCTTTTTGTTCTGCCTGCCCTCGCTGAGCCAGAATAATTTCCCTGAGCTGATTTTGCGGCCGCTAATTATTACCTTGTCACTTGCCTTGACATTGCCCCCTGCTTTCAAGTATCAATAAAGGAACAGCAAATTTACGAGGCCTGACTCAATGATCCGTACCCTCCTCCTACCTGGTCTACTACTAAACGCATATTTATGCGCGGTAGACTTGTGGGCGGAATGAATCACTGATTCAGGCTTGCAAACTAAAAAACCCGCGCTACTGCGCGGGTTTTTTTATGCTCGTAGCATTAGCGATGCAAACATGAAAGGAATTATCTGATGAGCCAACAAGTTATTATTTTCGATACCACGCTGCGTGATGGTGAACAGGCATTGCAGGCCAGCCTGAGCGTGAAAGAGAAATTACAGATAGCGCTGGCGCTGGAGCGGATGGGCGTTGATGTGATGGAGGTCGGCTTTCCCGTCTCTTCGCCGGGCGATTTCGAATCCGTCCAGACTATTGCTCGCCAGGTAAAAAACAGCCGTGTTTGCGCGCTGGCTCGCTGCGTGGAAAAAGATATCGATGCGGCTTACGAAGCGCTGCGTGTGGCTGACGCCTACCGTATCCATACCTTCCTGGCGACGTCGCCGATGCATATTGCCACCAAACTGCGCAGTACATTACCGGAAGTCATCGAGCGCGCCGTTCGCATGGTAAAACATGCCCGCAACTACACCGATGACGTTGAATTTTCCTGTGAAGACGGTGGCCGTACGCCTATCGACGATCTGTGCCGCGTGGTTGAGGCCGCCATCAACGCTGGCGCGACCACGATCAACATCCCGGATACCGTGGGCTATACCCTGCCGAGTGAGTACAGCAATATTTTCACCCAGCTGCGCAATCGCGTACCGAACATCGACAAAGCAATCCTGTCAGTACATACCCATGATGATTTGGGTATGGCGGTCGGCAACGCTCTGGCTGCCGTTCAGTGCGGGGCGCGTCAGGTCGAAGGCACCCTTAATGGCCTGGGCGAACGTGCGGGCAACTGCGCGCTGGAAGAAGTCATTATGGCGATTAAACTGCGCAGCCAGCTGATGAACGTACATACCAACATTCACCATCAGGAAATCTACCGTACCAGCCAGCTGGTCAGCCAGATCTGCAATATGCCGATCCCGGCTAATAAAGCGGTGGTCGGCAGCGGCGCTTTCGCCCACTCTTCCGGCATTCACCAGGACGGCGTGCTGAAAAATCGCGAAAACTACGAAATCATGACGCCGGAATCGATCGGCCTGAATCAGGTCCAGCTGAACCTGACCTCGCGTTCTGGCCGCGCAGCCGTCAAACACCGCATGGAAGAGATGGGCTATAAAGAGCACGATTACAATCTGGACAGCCTGTATGACGCTTTCCTGAAGTTGGCGGATAAAAAGGGTCAGGTATTTGATTACGATCTGGAAGCGCTGGCCTTTATCAATAAGCAGAACGAAGAGCCAGAGCATTTTCATCTGGACTACTTCAGCGTGCAGTCCGGCTCCAGCGTGATGGCAACCGCTTCGGTCAAACTGAAATGCGGAGAAACGTCCATAGCCGAAGCCGCGACGGGCAACGGCCCGGTCGATGCCGTTTACCAGGCGATCAATCGCATTACCGACTTTGATATCGACCTGGTGAAATATCAGCTGACCGCCAAAGGTCACGGCAAAGATGCGCTGGGCCAGGTCGATATCGTGGTGAACTATAACAACCGTAAATTCCATGGCGTGGGCCTGGCGACGGATATCGTGGAGTCCTCAGCTAAAGCCATGATCAACGCGCTGAACAATATCTGGCGCGCCCGCCAGGTCGAGCAGGAACTGCAGCGTAAAGCCAACAATAAGGAAGCCGTATAATGACAAGGACTTATCATATTGCCGTTTTGCCGGGCGACGGTATCGGGCCGGAAGTCATGGCACAGGCGGCAAAAGTGCTGGATGCGGTACGCCAGCGTTTTGGCCTGCGTATCACCACCA
>DOOK01000437.1 GCA_003512805.1 Erwinia sp.
ATGTAGGGCGGATTCCCATAGTAACTAGGGGTAATTCCCATAGGGAGTAGGGCGGATTCCCATAATATGTAGGGCGGATTCCCATAGTAACTAGGGCTAATTCCCAGAAAGACCCCTTTTTAACTCAATAATATCAATAGTTTATCCCACCCTAAAAAGCTTTAAAAAGCTTAAAAAAACATTAAAAAAGCTATTAAAAATAGTGCTGTGGATAAGTGTATAAGTTAGCTTTGACAATGAAACCGGCTTCACTTCGTTCACCCGGTCAACCCCTCGGCAGCGCAAAAACAAGTTTTGCACCGCCTCGCGGTTTCTACTAAAACGGAGCATATATTCACAGGTACAGTCACTTTATACTTCTGTTGACTATGGCAAGCGCTACACTTAACCTTTTCCAAAATTATGAATTTAGGTGACATATGGCGCAGAAAAAACAAATGACACAGCAGGAATGGGATCGGTTAATTCCAGCTATGGCGACCTACGCGCATATAACCACTGAGATCGGCTATGCAGTTCTGGTCCAAGGTGAGCGGCAAACTGATGTTGCTGTTCGGGTTGGTCGCACAAAACAAAATGTCGCAAATGCTGTCAAACGCATATGGGAACTCTATCAGCAGGCAACAACTGATGATGGCGAAAATCTTGAGTTAGTAAGCGTTTGGCTACCAAAACCTGAAGCTGATAAAGTTAGAACGATCGCGGCCAGATTTTCGATTAACAGTGAAAAAGTTAAATTGTAGAAGATGGAGCATAAATGGCTTTTCAGTCACCCGCAGCTAATTTCACAGAACAACGCCTTGATTTTACTACTTTAGTAAAATTATCATCACATTCTTCTTACGTATTTAAAAGTGCAAGTGACTATCCTGACGTTGGGATCCTTAGAGGATCGTTACTGGCTGTAGATCGAGCAATCCCCTTCAAACATGATCAGATTGTCATTGCCAATGTAGATAACGATCTAGTTCTACGCCGCTTACTGCTTACACCTGTTACTGCACTTCAGGAACTTGATGGCATCAGAACAATTACGCCATTGTCACACGACCATGAGTTGCCGATCTGGGGTGTAGTTGCATACGTTCTCACTGATTTGGCTGGGGCAGGTTTTAAAACGAACGAAAACGTTTAACTCGGCCTCTCAGAACATTTCATCTTGTAAAAATTAAGGCAAGCATAAATACTGTATTCATATACAGTATTTATGATGAGTTCCAGCCTATGTTTGCGCTAGTGGACGCCAATAACTTCTATGCTTCATGCGAAACGGTTTTCCGCCCTGATTTAAGAGGAAAGCCGATCTGTGTGGTGTCTAATAACGATGGATGCGTGATAGCTCGCTCAGCAGAAGCTAAGAAGTTGGGAATCCCCATGGGGGCCCCGCTCTTCAAAAATGAACGCTTTTTTCATGAAAATGGTGTAATTGTTTTCTCTAGCAATTATGCGTTATAGTAAGTTACGTGGAATGCAACATTGATTGAGTAAACTTTGAACAGCAAAGCTGTTGTCAGAGGAGAATGCAATGCTGATTCCACCGAGTGAACACGTTCTGTTGCTGGCAGAGCGCTGGCTGCAACTGTTATCCGATCTGGGGCGGGCGCAGGCCACGCTAACAGCCTACCGCAATGCCCTCCGTCATTACTTTGCGTTCTGCAGCCAGAACGGAATTAAACCTGAAAAGGCGCGGTTTGAAGACCTGGCTGCCTATATTAGTCCTCAGTTACCCGGGATGCCTTTTTCCGCGGCCAGCGCCACGCTCCAGCTTCGCCTGTCGGCGATCCGCCTCTGGTATGACTTTCTCATGTACCTGGATCTTTGCACGGTCAATCCGCTGCCCCGATCCGGCACGCCCGGCATGCTGAGTTCCGGCCGGGGACTGGTTCCCCGCGTTGTAAAGCTGCCGCGCATTCCTGACGATGCGCAGTGGCAGTGTTTTCTTTATCATGCCGCCGCTTCCCCACTGCGTGACCGCCTGATGCTGGCATTAACCTATTACGGCGCGCTGCGTCGGTCTGAAATTACCTCGCTAAGTATTGACGACTTCGACTTTGCTCACCGGCTCATCCGCATCCGGGCAGAAACCACCAAGAGCCGGCGTGAACGAATTGTCTGTTACAGCCCGGCAGTAGTGCCAGTGCTGGCCGCGCACCTTATGCAGATGAAGCGGACCGGAATCGTAAGAGGTGCCCTGTTCCGTTCTGAGTCCGATCGTAATCAGGGCGGGCCGCTTTCATTCTGGACCTGGAGCAAAACGGTACGGAAATGGGCGCTTGAGTCTGGGATGCCGGACATCTCAACCCATACCTTCCGGCACCTGCGACTCACACACCTTGCCCGCGCGGGCTGGAAGTTGCACGAACTTGCCACCTATGCAGGACACCGCGACCTGACCACAACACAGATTTATATTCATCTTTCTGGCAGGGACCTGGCTGCCCGGATGGCTGGCGCGATTGAAACGGCAGATATCAGGATGGCGAACCTCATTTTCAGAACAGAGAAATAACATGAGCCCACACACACCGATTGAAAACAGCCGGCATCCGTTCGACATGACTGAATACCGGCTTGAGGCGTCACTGACCCTCGCTGAACGGACGGCACTGAGCAGCGCTCACAGCCGGTCCCGTATGCTGCGAACGAAGCCGGTGCCGGACCTCATCAGGCCGCTGATGGACATTGCCGCCGGAAGCGGATGCGGCAGCAAAATCACGGGGCTGGTGATAGCCGGATTGCTGCGCGAAATGCATGCAGACGGCATGCCCTGCTGGTGCTGGCCGCAGGAACGCTGGCTGACGCTGTGCCGGGAAGTCAGGGAGGGCCGTCCGTTAATGGCCGCTTTTGCCTGGCATCTGGCTGATTTGCATGACCCGCTCAGCCTGCCTGATATACGTAAACCCGCGCTCTATGCTTCTGCCATCTTCGGCCAGGCTTTTTATCACCAGGAGCTGGACCGGCTGACTGATACGCTGACGTCGCTGGGTTATGCCCCGACCAGCCAGAAAAATCATGTCTCGGGTATACTGGCAACACTGATGATCATGAACAGGGATCCCCGGCTTGAAACGTTTACGCCTGAACTCCTCTGGCGCGCCCAGAGCGGGACAGACAAGGGAATATCCCGTTACGTCGGCCGCGTTTCACATGCACTTGCCGCACTGGGGATTATCAGCGCCCCGGTGAGGATGCGAAACTATAAAAAATGGTACGAAAAGCCGGTCGAAGGCGTCGATCCGGCCTGGGTGCACTGGTGCCGGCGCTGGCGGGAAACGTCGGTGCTCAGGCCGCGCACCCGTGAAAGCCAGTACAGCTTTATTCTGCGCTGCGGCCTCTGGCTGAAAAAGGAGCATCCGGAGGTTCGGGAACCGGCAGACTGGACAATGGAAACCTGCGCCAGCTTCATTGCGGCGGTAGGCCGGATGAACGTGGATGAGCTTCAGCTGGGCACGGA
>DOOK01000431.1 GCA_003512805.1 Erwinia sp.
CGCTCTTCCGATCTCCAACCCGTCGGTAGCCGCATCGCTGTATGCTACTGCAAGAGCCTGGGTAAGCGAATTGGGCGTTAAAAGCATGTGGGATTTGTTCTGCGGGGTGGGCGGTTTCGGGTTGCATTGCGCCACGCCGGAAATGACGCTGACCGGCATTGAAATCAGCGCGGAAGCGATCGCTTGCGCCAAACGTTCGGCTGAGCAGATGGGGCTGGAGAAGGTAAGTTTTGCCGCGTTGGACTCTACGGCTTTCGCTACCGGCGAAGGCAGCACGCCCGATCTGGTGCTGGTTAATCCGCCACGCCGGGGTATTGGCGCGGCACTTTGTGATTATCTGAGCCGTATGGCGCCGCCGTTCATTCTTTATTCCAGCTGCAACGCGCAGAGCATGGCTGACGATATTATCCGCCTCAGCGAATACAGCATCGTTAAAGTCCAGCTGTTTGATATGTTCCCGCATACCGCGCACAGCGAAGTGCTGACCCTGCTACGGCGTCTCTGATTCGGCCGGCAGGTTAGCCGTCGGGCCAAGCCAGCGCTGCTTAAGCTTTTGCAGCGTGCCGTCATCTTCCAGGCTTTCCAGGGCGTTATTTAGCCGATCCAGCAGCGCCTTATCGCCTTTACGCACGGCAATGCCCAGGCCCGAGCCGAAATAGTGAGTGTCCTTGACCGGTTGGCCGACGGCTGCCAGGTTTGGATTGCTTTTCAGGAGGGCCTGCATGGAAGGCGTTTCGCCAAAAATGCCGTCCAGCCGGGTGTTGCGGATATCCAAAAGCGCGTTCTGATAGTTGTCGTACACCACAGAAATAATCTCCGGCCATGAACTTTGCAGCCATGCCTGCAGGGTAGTTGCGTCGGCGACGCCGACGCGCTGGCCGCGCAGCTGCTCTAAAGAGGAGTAGCGGCCTTTGATCGCGATGAACGTCGCGGAACTTTCCAGATAGGGCCGGGTGAAATCTGCTTCTTCACGCCGCTCTTCGGTAATATCCAGCCCGGAAATCACCGCGTCGTAGCGGTTGAACTTCAGCGAAGGCAGCAGGCGGTTAAAATCGTTATTCGTAAAAAGGCACTGCCGCGCCATTTTTTCACACAAAGCGTTCGCCAACTCAATATCGAATCCCACCGGCTGGTGCCCGGCGTTCAGATAGACAAAGGGGGGATAGGTTGCCGAAATGGCAAAGCGAAGCGGAGCGCTGGCCAGCGCGTTAGCGGCACATCCGATAAGCAGAAAAACGCAAACCTTAAGCATGTCTCCGATCCTTGCGTAAAGATTATCGGAACAGTATGGCCGTTGCGGCGGCGGCGTTATGGACTGATTAACCGGCCGTTAAGCGCTGTTATTTGACGAATGCCGACGACAAAGGCCGTCGGCATTAACTCAGTTACGTCGCTCAAAAGCCAGCGCCCGACGTTCGATCAGACGCATCATTAGCGTTAATAGCCCATTAACGCACAGGTAAATTAAGCCTGCCGCTGCAAAAACCGTCACGTCATAGGTGCGCCCGTAAAGCTGCTGCCCCTGACCCATCACTTCCATTAGCGTAATGGTATAAGCCAGCGAGGTACTCTTAAAGACCAGCACGACCTCGTTAGAATAAGAAGAAAGTGCTCGCTTAAAGGCGTAAGGCAGCAGAATGCGCAGCGTAGCTTTACGGTCCATTCCCAGCGCGGCGCAGGACTGCCACTGTCCGGAAGGAATCGCTCTTACCGCACCGTAAAACAGCTGAGTAGTGTACGCCGCGCTGTTAAGGGAAAGCGCGAGCAGAGCGCAGAGCCAGGGCTGCGACAGCGCGTTCCATAACCAGGGGATCGCCTGGATTGAAGGAAACTGTCCGGGTCCATAGTAAATCAAAAAGATTTGTACCAGCAGTGGTGTACCGGTAAACAGCGTGATGTAGCCGCGCACGGTCTGGCTCAACACGGGTATTTTCAGCGACAGGATCACAGTGAATACCAGCGCCAACAGCAGTGCCAGCACCAGTGAGGCCAGAGT
The DNA here is from genome assembly GCA_003512805.1 of Erwinia sp. Lineage (GTDB taxonomy): Bacteria > Pseudomonadota > Gammaproteobacteria > Enterobacterales > Enterobacteriaceae > Erwinia. The sequence goes on from DOOK01000431.1 coordinate 1,997, forward strand.
CAGGGTCAGGCTGGTATGCAGGCCTTTCAGCAGCTCAGGTAAATAGCTCAGCATCCGTTATTCCCCTGTTCAAAACGCGTGGTACGCGCTTCGATACGCTTTAACACCTGCTGACTAAACAGGGTAATAACTAAATAAATCGCTGCCGCAGCCATATACCAGGTAAAAGGTTCCTGCGTGCGTGAGGCAATGCTTTTGGTTTGCAGCATAATATCGTTAACGCTGATCAACGACACCAGCGCCGTATCCTTTAGCAGTACCAGCCACTGGTTTCCCAGCCCCGGCAGCGCATGACGCCACATTTGCGGCAGGATCAGGCGGAAAAAAATCGCCGGGGTTTTCATACCCAGCGCCATGCCCGATTCCCATTGCCCCTGCGGCACCGCCTTCAGGGCACCGCGCAGCGTCTGCGAAGCGTAAGAGGAATAGAGGATCGACAGCGCGATAACGCCGCAGAGAAACGGGCTGACGTCGAAGTTTTCAATCGTCATCTGGATCGGCAGCGTGGTGAAGCCCAGATGCAGCGTAAAGCCGTCTGAAAGTGTCAGCAGCAGTTGAGAAGCGCCGAAATAGACGAAGAGGACCACCAGAATCTCCGGC
>DOOK01000133.1 GCA_003512805.1 Erwinia sp.
CGTGTGCAGCGGGCCATAAGGCGTGATAAGCGGGCAGGAGAACACCACTTTATCGAAAGCCGGCACCATCGCGCCCTGTTTGAATTCGCCTAAGTGGCCGCCTTTTTTGCCTGACGGGCAAATAGAATGCTTTTTCGCCAGTTTTTCAAAATCTGCGCCCTGTTCCAGCTGTGCCAGAAGATCCTGAGCCAGTTTCTCTTCCTTTACAAGGATATGGAGTGCTGCTGCGTTTTTTGCCATGATCGTACCTTGAGTCGTATGGATGCTGCTGGCTATACTACCACGCTGTGATTTCTTTCCCTCTGTCATTTCATCGAGTAAACCCCTATGCGTCTTAATCCAGGTCAGCAACACGCCGTCGAATTCGTCACCGGGCCCTGTCTGGTGCTGGCAGGTGCAGGCTCGGGCAAAACGCGTGTGATCACCAACAAAATTGCCCACCTTATCCGCGAATGCGGTTATCAGGCTCGCCATATTGCGGCGGTGACCTTTACCAATAAAGCTTCGCGCGAGATGAAAGAGCGCGTGGCGCAAACGCTGGGACGCAAAGAAGCTCGCGGTCTGATGATCTCCACCTTTCATACGCTGGGTCTGGAAATTATCAAACGCGAATATGCCGCGCTGGGCATGAAGTCCAACTTCTCGCTGTTTGACGATCAGGATCAGCTGGCGCTGCTGAAAGAGTTGACCGAAGAGTGGCTGGAAAACGATAAAAATCTGCTGCAACAGCTGACCTCTACGATCTCGAACTGGAAAAACGATCTGCTGGATCCTGCGCACGCCGCTGCGGCGGCACAATCCGAACGCGATAAAATCTTCGCCCATTGCTACAGCCTTTATGACCAGCATCTGAAAGCCTGTAACGTGCTGGATTTTGACGATCTGATCCTGCTGCCGACGCTGTTGTTCCAGCGCAATCTGGAAGTGCGTGAGCGCTGGCAGCAGCGAATTCGCTATCTGCTGGTGGATGAGTACCAGGACACCAACACCAGTCAATATGAGCTGGTTAAGCTACTGGTTGGCGCGCGCGCCCGTTTTACGGTGGTAGGCGATGACGATCAGTCCATCTATTCCTGGCGAGGCGCGAGGCCGCAGAATCTGGTGCTGCTGAAAGAGGATTTTCCGGCACTGCAGGTGATTAAGCTGGAGCAAAACTACCGTTCTTCCGAACGTATCCTGAAAGCGGCCAATATTTTGATCGCCAATAATCCGCACGTATTTGAAAAGCGCCTGTTCTCAGAGCTGGGCTACGGTGCGGAACTGAAGGTCGTGACGGCCAACCATGAAGATCATGAAGCCGAACGCGTGACGGGCGAGCTGATAGCGCATCATTTTATCAACAAGACGCAGTATAAAGATTACGCCATTCTCTATCGCGGCAATCACCAGTCGCGCGTGTTTGAAAAAATGCTGATGCAAAACCGCATTCCTTATCGCATCTCTGGCGGTACATCCTTCTTTTCGCGGCCGGAAATCAAAGACCTGCTGGCTTATCTACGCATATTGACCAACCCCGATGACGACAGTGCTTTTATGCGCATCGTCAATACGCCAAGGCGTGAAATTGGCCCCACCACGCTGCGTAAGCTGGGGGAATGGGCGATGCAGCGTAATAAAAGCCTGTTCACCGCCAGTTTTGATATGGGCCTGGGTCAGACGTTGAACGGGCGCGGGCTGGAATCGCTCCAGCGCTTTACCTTTTGGCTGCGGGAAGTCGCGCAGCTGGCGGAGCGGGAGCCGGTGGCCGCCGTGCGTGATTTGATTCGCGGTATTGATTATGAAAGCTGGCTGTTTGAAACCTCCGCCAGTCCGAAAGCCGCCGAAATGCGCATGAAAAACGTCAATACGCTGTTCCAGTGGATGACTGAAATGCTGGAAGGCAGCGATATCGACGAGCCGATGACGCTGACGCAGGTCGTCACACGCTTTACGTTACGCGACATGATGGAACGCGGCGAAAGCGACGAAGAGACGGATCAGGTACAGCTGATGACGCTGCACGCCTCGAAAGGGCTGGAGTTTCCCTATGTGTATCTGGTCGGCATGGAAGAAGGGCTGTTGCCTCATCAGAGCAGCATTGATGAAAACAATGTTGAAGAAGAGCGTCGGCTGGCCTATGTCGGTATTACTCGTGCGCAAAAAGAGCTGACCTTTACGCTGTGTCGCGAGCGTCGTCAGTATGGTGAAGCGATTCGACCGGAGCCAAGCCGCTTTCTGCTGGAGCTGCCGCAGGACGATCTTAATTGGGAAACGGTACGCAAGGTAGTGAGCCCGGAACAGCGGATGCAAACCGGACAAAGCCGCGTGGCGGGACTTCGGGCAATGCTGGACAAGGCGAAAAATGCCGGATAGCTTCAGATAAAGCAAGGGGGCATGAGCTGCCCCCTGTTTTCTTAGCTGATGGTCAACGACCAGTGCACGTAGCTCTGCCAGTGGCTTTCCTGCTCCAGCAGTTCGGCCCGTAGCGGATGCGCTTCCAGCCAGCCGTCCGGCAACGTCAGCTGCAGCGCATCGTCGTCGGCATGAAGCCGCACCGCAGGCAACGTATCGTCACGGCGACGACTGGCGAAAATAATCGCCAGGCGCAGCAGTCGACACATTCTTTCCGCCATGCGCGGCGGCACGGCATTTTGCTGACTAAGCAGCGCCAGATCGATACCGTTGACCTGGTTTTGCAGTAGCGTAGCCAGCAGCTTTTTCTGTGCAGGCGTAAAACCAGGCAGATCGAGATGGCGGACCAGATAGGCCGCATGCTGCGGTGCCTGCTTAAAATCGACGCTGAGGCCGATTTCATGTATCAGGCAGGCGCTGTTAAGCAGTTCCCGGCAGCGTTCGTCCAGCTTCCAGCTGTGGCTCAGCTGGCGGCAAAAACTTTCCGCCAGCGCGCGCACGCGTTCCGCCTGATCGAGATCAATCGCGAAACGACGCTGAACGTTATGCAAGGT
>DOOK01000199.1 GCA_003512805.1 Erwinia sp.
TTCCAGCACTTTCAGCAGCGCCTGATTGTCTACCACCGGCCCACGACAGGCATTGATCAGAATAGCGTTGGGCTTCAGTGCCAGCAGCAGCGTCTCGTTGGCCAGATGGAGCGTTTTATAGTTACCCTCTTTATACAACGGCGTGTGAAAAGTCAGGATATCGGCTTCCGCCGCGAGCTGTGACAGCGGCAGGAAGTCCCCTTCATCGCCTCGATCGGCGCGCGGAGGATCGCAAAGCAGGGTGCGGATACCGAGCGCCTGAAGACGAGCCTGCAGGCGGCCGCCAACGTTGCCGACACCAACAATGCCAACGGTGCGGTCTTTCAGTGCGAAACCGTCGCGCTCCGCCAGCAGCAGCAGCGCAGAAAAAACGTATTCCACCACGGCGATGGCGTTACAGCCAGGCGCCGCCGAAAACGCGACTCCCTGTTGTTGAAGAAAAGCCTCATCAATATGATCGGTACCCGCCGTGGCCGTGCCGACAAATTTTATCGGTTTGCCGCTTAACAGTTCCGCATTCACTTTGGTCACGGAGCGCACCATCAGACCATCGGCGTCATCCAGTTCGGCCTGTGGGATGGGACGACCGGGAACGGCCACGACATCGCCTGTCCGGCTAAACAGTTCACGCGCATAGGGCATGTTTTCATCAACGAGAATTTTCACAATCGGGGTTCCTGCTCGGTAACAGTGAGGGACAGTATTCTGCCATAAAGGCGGGAAAGGGATAAGCCCGCGGTGCGACGAGCCGTTGGATGCCTTACTTAAAGATCATTTTTTCGTAGGGCTTTTTGCGGCAGGCTGCCAGCCGCTGCGGCAAATCACCAGCGTGAATTTCCAGCTTATGGCCGTCAGGATCGAGAAAGTAGAATGAATCCCCTTCGCTGCGGTTTTCTTTCCAGCTTTTCACGCCTGCCTGCTGAAGACGTAACGTAACGGCAGTAAAATCCGCTGCATCTACCGTAAAGGCATAATGGGTGTAATCGCTCTTTTCCGCGGGGCGGATTTCCCGGGAAGGATCGTAAGAAAGGCACAGCCACAAAGACCCGCAGCTAAGGTAAGCGCCGCTTTGCCAGACGGCATGAACCTCCATCTGCAGCAGCTCCTGATAAAATGTGAGGCTGGCATGAATATCCGTAACGGCCAGCGTTAAGTGATTCAGCCCTTTAAGCATGATGGGTTACCGGTTGATGCGCGTAATAAGCACGCGGGTTTTATGGCAAGCTTTGTCCTGGCACACCTCGCCAAACCATAGCTGGCCGCTGTCGCCTATCATCACTCCCTGGTCCCTGGCGAACAGCTCTTCATATTTCTGAGCGCTGATAACGTGCACCAAATCGGGGGTGAATACGCTGCTATAATTTTTCTGTAGCATTGCTGGCGTACGCCAGGTGGTCACTTTTCCTTTTAAGCCGACCTTAAGCGGATAAGCGATCATAGTTGCCACTTTCGCCTGGTCCTTTGCCGCCACCGCCTGTTGCAGATCGCTAAGAAAATCATGGTACTTCTGATGCGAGCCAAACAAAAAGTCCAGGCGCCGATCCACTTCCTGCGCCGTGGCTGAATAAGCGTTTCCTACACCAGTGAACAGCGTTACCAGTAAAACAGCCAGCCTGATGTTCATTTTACACTCCTTGAAATGCTTCAGGTGTCAGCCTCTGGCCGGCTTGCTTCAGGCTTAAGCCAGCGCTCATGCCAAAGACGATGCGTCTTCAGAGGCGATCGAAGATGGCTGCCAGCGACGCATCTTCAAGCTGTTGATACAGCGCAAACTCGTTAATTACCGGGCAGCCCAGCGCCTGTTCAAAAGCCGCCTGATTAGGATTGCCTTTGCCCACTGCTCCCCTTTCGCTTCCCAGATTCGACTGGAAAATGCCCGCCGCGCTGACCGGCAAAAAATCTTCATACACGATGGGTCGGGCCTTTATCTTGCCCTGGACAACCAGATTGTCCAGCTGTTCACGGCTGGCCTGCGGCGGCAGCGTCGCCCCCGGCAGTAGCTGATAGCGAAAATAACCCAGTTTCTGCCGCCGGAGCTCGTGTTCATCATCCGGGAATGCGGCAAAGTTGGCGGTCAGCCCACCCACCTTCTCCCCTGTCGGTTGTTGTAACAGCCGGTCGTAAAGCGCACGGCCTGCGGGCGTCAGCGCCAGCCCGCGCTGTTCAATTTCGCCAAAGCGTGCGGTGTGTCGGCCTTCACTATTATCGGTAAAAGTGATGTTTTCACTCAGCGCCTTAAAGCTGGTCTGCCGCAGTAAAACAGGCACGCGACGCGGTGGCGGCCCTTCAATACTCTCTTTCGGCACAATCTGATAAGCGGGCATCAGCTGCTGGACGGCATCAATATCCAGCGTGCGTGGCGTAAGATGATTAATATGTGGCCCTTTAAAAGAGACCACATCCGCAATCAGGCGGTGCTGATCCAGCAGTGACTGATAGGTCGCCACATCCACCTGCGCTTCGCTGTGCCACTGGAAAGTTTTCAGCGCCTCTGCGACAAACGTCTCTGCCTGATCGGCGGTTAAGCCTTGCTGGCCTTCTCCTGTTTCGATCAGTTCCAACAGCCGCGGCGTGAAAATGGTGCGCCGCTCGAGGATCTGACTCACTTTCTGTTTTAAAGCGGCATCATCAATCAGTTCAAGGCGCAGCAGCGAGGTAAATACGCGGAAAGGATTATATTGCAGCGAGCGCTCATCGACAGGGCGAAAAGCGGTAGCGTGCACCGGCACGCCAGCCGCAGAAAGGTCGTAATAGCTGACCGGATACATGCCCATGACCGCAAACAGTCGGCGCATGGTCATCAACTCCTCCGCTTTGCCCAGCCGAATAGCGCCGTGCCGCTCAACCTCCAGTCGGTTCAGCTCCCGGGCATTATCGTCGTCCGCAAAGGTGTCGGGATGGGTCTGCAGGTAGCGGGTGTTGACCTCTTTCACTATCTGCAACAGCGTCCGGTACTGAGGGACTTCCTGCTGGTACATCAGCGACATCGCTTTAGAAAAGGCGTCACGGATGGCATCGGGCGAAATAAACTGAGTCATAGTCTGGCCTTATGATAGAGGAAGGTCATTGCGCTTATTCAGCGCAAGCCTTCCTTCAAGCATAGCGGCCAGCGTCAGGTTGTTCCCGCTGTTTTTTGCCTTCGTGTGACCTGTGCAGCAGTCAATTCGCCGCCCTTTGTGGGGATGGCGCTCGCTGGCTATCGTTACCGCATTGTCTGTATCGCGCGGGGTTGCATTTTACTACCAACCTTTTGCGTCTGCGCCGTGCGCCGCCGTGTTACAACGAAACTCAGCATTAACATGATAACGGCTACGGCAGCAGTCATCAGCGTCTCATAACGGTAATCTGGTGACATAAACATATAGCCCAGCACCACTAAAATGATGCCGATTGTGAACAGCGTCAGCCAGGGAAACAGCCACATTTTAAAAGCCGGCGTCTGGCCGCTGCGTTCCAGTTTACGGCGCATAATCAGCTGCGAAACGGCAATGACCAGATAAACCAGCAGCGCGATAGCGCCGGTGGTGGAGAGCAGGAAGTCGAACACTTTTCCGGGAAAAGCGTAGTTAGCAAAACAGCCTGCAAAACCGGCCAGCGTTGAGCTGAGTACGGCAAAGCGAGGCACGCCCCCTGCGGAGAGGCGGGCACCCGCCTGGGGAGCATCACCGCGCTGCGCCAACGAGTAAAACATGCGGGAAGCAGTATACAGCCCAGAGTTCATGCAGCTGCAAACCGCGATAAATACCACGGTGCTGACCAGCATCTCCGCCCCCGGCAGATGCAGTACGTTTAGCGCGTATTGAAAGGTTCCCTGTTCTTTCAGTTGTGGATCGTTCCAGGCAACCAGCGAGACTACCAGGAAAATCGACAGCAGATAGAACAAAGCAATACGGTAAACGACCAGGTTAGTGGAGCGACGGATCTGTTGCCCGGGATCTTTTGACTCGGCGGCAGCAATGGTGACGATTTCTGCCCCAAAAAACGAAAAGATGGTGATCAGCACACCGGAAAGCACTGCGCCACCTCCGTGCGGCATAAAACCACCATGAGCCCACAGGCCGGATACGCCGCTGACGTGTGCCAGAGGCCAGTAGCCCGCAATCGCGGCGATACCCACGGCAATAAAAGCCAGGATAGCGACAACTTTTATCAGGGAAAACCAGAACTCGAACTCGCCGAAGTTTTTCACATTAAAAAGATTGGTGCAGGTGAGAAAGGTCATAATAGAAAGCGTATATACCCAGGCGGGTACGGCGGGCAAAGCGCTATGAAGGATGTTCGCGCCCGCTATCGCCTCGACCGGGATCACCAGCACCCAAAACCACCAGTAGAGCCAGCCTATCGTAAAGCCTGCCCAGGGCCCCAGCGCCCGTGAGGCGTAGGTGGAAAAAGAGCCGGAATCAGGCTGCATAACCGCCATCTCTCCCAGCATTCTCATCACCAGCAGCACCAAAAAACCCGTTAATACATAAGAAATCAATATAGCCGGACCGGCAGTGGCAATAGCGCTCGCCGAGCCGATAAACAAACCGGCACCAATAATACCGGCGATAGAAATCATGGTGATCTGGCGACTGGATAATCCATCGCCTAGCGTAGACTGTGGTTTTACTGAATAACCCATCATCATTCCTGCCTTTGAGTTGAGGACGTTAGCGCTTTTCTCCTGTGCAAATTCCCTTTTTTCAGTTTTACCGTCATAAAACTGTCATTTCCTGAATTCAGTCTGTACGTTGCCGAAAAAGGAGTAAAAGGATTCAGGACGCTTCGCCATAGCCTTTTCTTATTTCCCCTTCAAGCGCATTTGCAGCAAAAATTTCACCGGCGCCAGCCAGGATTACTCAATTTTTGCTTATCAATTCAGGATAGCCGGATAAAAAGCCAGCCAGCAGTAATAAAGGTGATTTATTTGAAGTCGCACACAGGTAAACTCTCGGTTCTTATTACTTATTCAGGCCTGGCAATGAACTTTCTTTATCCTTTGATGGCGGTACTCATCTGGTCTTTTAACGCCATCGTTAGCAAAGTTTCGGCTAACGTTATCGATCCTGCCGCTATCTCCTTTTATCGCTGGCTGATAGCGCTGGTGGCGCTGACGCCCTTCGTGCTGCCTGCAGTGTGGCGCAATCGGGTGCAGGTCAGGCAGCAGGCGGGAAAGCTGCTGACGTTAGGACTGCTCGGCATGGTGCTTTATCAAAGTCTTGCCTACTACGCCGCGCACAGCGTCAGCGCACTCTCGATGGGTATTCTGGTTTCGCTGATCCCTTTGCTGACGGTGCTGATCAGTATTGTGTTACTGAAAGTGGCGCCTACGCTGGGCATTCTTATCGGCAGCGTGCTCTCTTTTAGCGGGCTGGTGTGGCTGATTAGCCAGGGCAATCCCGGACGGCTGCTGACGCAGGGCGCGGGCGTGGGCGAGCTGATGCTGTTTGCTGCTTCTACCTCTTACGCGCTGTATGGCGTGCTGACTCGTCGCTGGGCGATTCCGCTACCGAACTGGCAAAGCCTCTATGTCCAAATCGTGTTTGGCGTTCTGCTGCTGTTGCCAGGCTTTTTGCTGGCAAAAGATGTGTCGCTGAATGCGCATAATCTGCCGCTGGTCCTGTTTGCCGCGCTTCCGGCTTCTATTATCGCGCCTTTTTTATGGATCCAGGGCGTGATGCGAATGGGGGCCAGTACCGCCTCGATTTTTATGAATCTGACACCCATTTTTACCGCCATCATCGCCGTGCTTTTTTTGCATGAAAAGCTGCACAGCTATCACTTTATCGGCGGAGGGGTTACTTTATGCGGCGTGATCCTGGCGCAGCGGCTGCGTACGCCTCTACGGACCGGGAAAGCAGCGCGCGTGAAGGCCGATTCCTGAAAAATAATCCGCCGTGCGGTGCGTCGCTACTACCTATCGCGTAACGGGATTGTTATCATAGCTAATCCCCCTTTTTTCCGGCGCTTTCCGGACAGTGTTGAGTTAAGGATTTTGCCATGCAACCTCTTAATGGCCCAGGCGCGCCATTACCCGGCGAACGAGCGACGGTCGCTGACACCGGCCGAACCGGACCGGGCGATCAGCCGCTGACCCCTGCTCAGCGCACCACGCTGGAAAGGCTGATTGTCAAAATCATGTCGCTCAGTTCGTTAAAGGCCCCGGAGCTTTGGGCCGGACTTCGCCATGAAGTAGGCGTAAAGAACGATGCAGGTCTGTTGGCGCGCCATTTCCCGGCGGCAGAGCAGTTCCTTAATACGCGTCTTTCGCAGGTACAAAATACGCACGCGACCCGACAGCTGTTCCAGCAGCTGAGCGATCTGCTGCCTGCAGGCAACAACCGCCAGGCGGTGAGCGATTTTATTCGCCAGCAGTTCGGCCATACCGTGCTTAGCTCGCTGAATCCTGAACAGCTGCGTCAGGTACTGACCATGCTGCAGAATGGCCAGATGGCGATCCCGCAGCCACAGCAAAATCGCGTTACCGATCGTTCGCTGCTTCCTGCCGAGCATCACGCGCTTAACCAGCAGGTTGCCCGCCTGGCGGCCGTCACCGGTGAACAGCCGGTGAAGCTATGGACGTCCGTACTGAAGGTGGTCAATCTGCACAGTGGCGATCCCATTCCTTCGCGCCTGTTTCCGCTACTGACACAGTATCTGCATGTCAGCCAGACGCTGAGCCAGCAGCCTGCGCCAACGCTCCATACGCTGCTTGCCTCGCTGAAGGTGCCTTCCGATCACGCCGAGCAGCAGATGTTGGAAGAGGCCAGCCAGCAGCGTTTCCAGCTGCCGCCGCAGGCTGTTTTGACCGCAGCCCAGGCTCAGGACTTAATGAATCTGCTGTTTGCGCGTCGCGCAGAGCGCCTGAAAGAGATGCCGCTGGCCGATAGCGAAATCCATCCGCAGCCCATTATTTCCGGTTACGTGCCAACGGTGTTAAGACCGCTGGCAACCCGACCGGCCGTGGCCGCCTTTGCCGCGCTGGTCCTGTTTATTTTCCTGCTGTGGCTTTTTCTGTAAGTCAACAGCCGCACGCCTGCACATCCTGTCGCGGCCAGCTGCCCGCTTCTTCTCCCTGCGCGACCGGATGACGGTCGCGCAGCCAGAAATCTAATCCGCCGATCAACTCTTTTACCCGCAGGCCCGCTGAGGCCATTTTCCATGCGCCTTTGGTCGAGCCGTTGCAGCCAATACCGTCGCAGTAGGTCACATAAACTTTACTGTCATCCAGCGCTGCCAGCGTTTCTGCGCTCATAGTGCGATGAGGGAAGCTTATCGCGCAGGGGATGTGTGCGGTCAGGTACTGTTCTGTCGAGCGGGTATCAATANNGATCCCAGGCATCGCTGTAGTAAGCCAGCTTTTCATGTAGCCACGCTTCGCTTTGTACCGCATCAGGCGGCGGAAACTGTAAAACGGCTGATTGGGTCATAATGCATACTCATTGGCTTAAGATGAGCCTGATGATAGGGTAAAACGGCCTTAACAATAATACCCATTTTACCTGGACGACAAGACCCATATGCCCCTTACCCGCGTGCCGTTAATCCAGCTATTCGCCTCGCAGCAGGCCCGTACCCGGCGAGACAAATTATGCGCTGCTTTGCGTCAGCTGATTACCGACGGCACGCTGCGACGGGGCGAACAGCTGCCCTCTTCACGGCTGCTTGCCGTGGATTTGTCGCTGTCCAGAGTGACGGTAGAGGCAGCCTATGCGCAGCTGGAAAGCGAAGGCTGCCTGCTGCGGCAGAGCGGAAAAGGCACTTTCGTTGCCACAGATCTGCCTGCGGTGCGGCCTGCCAGACAAGCGACAGCGGTGCCGAGGCTCTCATCACGCGGCAGAAAAATTGTCGCCTCCGGCGGCTGCGACGATCCGATTTTCCCCCAGGCTTTCGCCGCGGGCTCGCCGGATCTGCGGGCCTTTCCTCATGATACCTGGCGGCGGCTGGTTGCACAGCGGCTGCGCCATGCGCCGGAAAAAATGATGGGCTACGGCGCGCCGCAGGGGCTGGTCGGGCTGCGTGAGGCGGTGGCGCGCTATCTTGCCCAGGCGCGCGGCGTCCGCAGTGATGCCGGGCAAATTATTATTCTGACCAGTTCACAGCAGGCGCTGCAGATGCTGGCAATGCTTCTGTGCGATCCGGGTGATACAGTCTGGCTGGAAGACCCCGGCTACCGCGGCGCTTATCATGCTTTTAACAGCGCAGGCGCAACGGTCGGCATGCTTGAATTTGATGACCAGGGCGCGCGCATTCCTGATGGCCCGGCAGCGAAGCTGATCTATCTGACGCCCTCCCATCAGTATCCTCTCGGCGTCACCATGAGCCTGACGCGCCGCCTGGCATGGCTGGCCTATGCGCGCGCGCACGGCAGCTGGCTGATTGAAGATGATTACGACAGCGAATTTTACTACCACACGCAGCCTGCGCCCGCGTTACAAGGGCTGGATAAAGCAGGACGCGTATTTTATCTCGGCACCTTTTCCAAAACGCTGTTCCCTTCCCTGCGGCTGGCTTATCTGGCGGTGCCGTCCGCGCTGGTGGATGCCTGTTGCCGGATGCGTGGCGTGATGGACGGACACAGCGCGCTGCTGATGCAGGCGGTCACGGCGGATTTTCTCGATCGCGGCCATTTTCAGGCGCATCTGCGGCTGATGCGCAAACTTTACGGTAGCCGCCGCGAGTTGCTGCTGGCGGAGCTTACCAGCAGGTTGGGTGACCGGCTCCAGCCGCTGGACCACCAGCATGGGTTGCAGCTGACGGCCACGCTGCCGAATGGCGGCGAAGAAAGGTTAACGCATCAGGCTTTGCAGGCGGGATTAGTGCTGCCGCGCCTGTCGCCTTTGTATCAGGGAAGCGTACGACAGGAAGGCTGGCTGCTGGGTTTTTCCGCCCTGCAGCCAGCAGAGATCGTTAGCGCGGTAGAAAAGCTGACTCGCCTCTTTTCAGACTGACGCTAACAGTTACCACATAATTTCCATCTGTGCGCCGAATATGGCCTCATTGCCCTGGCCCCGGCTGAAGGTTTGCAGATGGGTATCGCTGTAAGCCATCCTGTTGTCGACCGCCGTAGGATATCCCCATTTTTCATCCCATTTAGCCCATGTCGCAAACAGTCGCAACGCCGGACGAGACCAGAGACTGGTGCCTGCCTGCCACTGCTGGGCCAGTGTTATCTTATATTGACTATTGCGCTCGCCGGTTCGCTGAGATTTTACATTATCGTAGCCGAAGTCCAGCAGCGTGCTCATGATGGGCGTCCACTTATACATCGGGCTTACGCCTGCGGTGTACCATTGGGTACCGTTGTGGTTATCGCGATTGATATCCTGATACATCGCTACATAGGCGATTCCCCAGCGATCGTTGAGATCAATGGCGCCGTGATCGAGGATGCGCATCATATGACCATTATTATCTACTGAGGCACCTTCACCACGGCCATTGCCCAGCGAAGTCAGGGCATCCGTGGCGTACTGCACCACAAATTTGTTCATGCCGTTCGCGATAGCCTGGGTGTGAATAGCCGTCAGCATCCAGCCGGCTCTGCTGGCATTGTCTGCCAGCCGATAGCCGTTCTGAACGTTGGCACGGCCATAATCGATGCCCAGGTCCAGGCTGCCGCCGGGGTTGGTTTTTAACCCGCCCAGGCGGAGATCAAACACATCATTGACGGTCGGCCGCTCATCCCGCTGCGTATCCATATAGCCTTGCGAGCCGCCCGATTCGCTGTTGCGCGTGACCGCCAGGGAGAGTTTGCCGAAGCCCAGATCGATGTTTTCCAGGCCGGCACCCGGGCCGGAAATATCCCAGTAGAAAAAGTCGGTCATAAAGACATCGTGGCGCTGGTAGAAACGTTTGCCCGCCCAGAGCGTGGCGCCTGGCAGCGCATCAATCAAATTGACGCCGGTAACATTCACCTCGCGGAAACCGGGCGACACGGCTTCAAAATCAGCGCGCTGTGATACGGCATAGGCCAGCGTGGTATCGAAATAGAAGCTTTTATCGCCCTCTTTCCATGCCTCCTGCCCCAGCTTCAGTTCCGCGTAGGTTTCGCACTCGTTACCCAGACGATATTTACTCTGCGCACCGGTAGTTTTAAAACACTGTTGCTCCCCGCCGCTCCCGCTCCAGCCTATACCGGAACGCGCGTAGCCATGAAAGTCCAAGGCCAAAGCTGGCGCAGAAAGTGCCGCAGCGATCGCTACGGTAAGAAACGCTTTACCCACAAATTTGCCGTTCTGTTTCATTATTCATCCCTTTTTTTATTGAGCGGTTATTCCTTTATCCACCACATTGCTTCAAAAGGCCGTAACGTGCCTGCCTGCGCTGGCGCGTCATGATAGTTGCAGAGCAGCCTGCGCCAGCCGGGGTCGGCTTCAATGGCGGCATTCTGCCAGGAGAGCGGCGTACGGCTCAGGTTGGCCACTACCAGCAGCTGCTGCCCCTTCCAGCGCCGTACGTAGCACCACAGCGTTGGATGCTGCGGATCCAGATCTTCGTAATCGCCAAATGTCAGGATCGGGTGCGTTTTACGCAAAGCAATAAGCTGGCGATAGGTATGAAAAACGGAATCGGGGTCGGCCATAGCCTGTTCCACATTGATGGCCGAAGCATTGTTCGCGCAGCTCAGCCAGGGCTTACCGGTGGTGAACCCCGCATTGGCTTCTGCCGTCCATTGCATGGGTGTTCGGCTGTTATCGCGCGACTTGCTCGCCAGAATGGCCAGAATGTCGGCTTCGCCGCGCCCTTTTGCCCGCTGTTCGGCGTACA
>DOOK01000200.1:0-9634 GCA_003512805.1 Erwinia sp.
CACTCTTTCCCTACACGACGCTCTTCCGATCTCTCCTGTCGAATTTTACCCTCTTTTAACCTCGATAAGTGCGATTATTTATTCTTTTAGCCTGTTTCGTCCTCATTCAGCCTCTTCACAGGTTCGCCCGATATGGAGACTTCTGCTAAAACACGGCTGTAACGCTGCCACAGCACTTTTTGCCATTAACGCTCTGTTACCCCTTAATAGCTGTTGTAACGTGTTCAGCTGCCTCTCAGTGCGTCTGAGGAAGACCGTCACGATCGCAGTGAGATCCCCAGGATCCTCGCGTTTTATTCGCAGGCTCTGAGGCCATTTTCCGCTATCGGCGCTAAACTGAAGAGACTTCGCAGCCGAAAATATTCTCCAGCGAAGGCAGTCGTGCCATCTGTACCTCAACATCGACGCTCTGTTCATACAGTAACAGTCAAAACTTGTTTATCTTTTCTCCGCAACAAGTCGTGCCGAAATATTTTTTGCACTGCGTTTGCGATGAGCGAAGGTAACCAGAAGAAGCAGAGTAAAAAAAATCAGTGCTGAACCTATCAATGTTGCCATTAAAGCCTGCCTTCAAGATTTGATAAGAGCACTATTTTTACCTCATATCGCTAAACGTTATGCCAACGTGCTGCATAAATATTCAATTCCCTCCCGAGAATGCGTATTTTTTTCGTCGACATCACTACTTTAGCCTTTGACCCGCCCTCTTTTTTTGAACTGGCCTGTTGTCCATACTGCAGCAGCCTTATCTATGAAAACTTCCATACCGTATCAAACCCCATTATCCGGACGTTACAGACTCTGCCCGATGACCCTACAGCGATCTGCATCAGACCTGTCCTTCCCTGCGTAAGGTAGTCCCTGGCCCAGGGTAAAACAGGCTGTTCGTTAACCTCGCTACTTTTTTTTACGGATTGCCTCAAGAAAAACATGCATCGTTCGATACTTAATAAGTCGCTCATTCGCAAGGCTGCACGCAGCACTGTTGAGGAAAAACCGAACAGTTTTAAGCGTATTAAGGTAAAGCGAATGCAAAACGCGAAAAACATCCAATACCTGGGAACTACATGGAGGTTTTATAAAGATAATGGGTCAAAAAAATTTGTTCTGAGTAACGAAGCCAGCCGCATCATGCTGTTCGTACAAAGAAGCTATGCCGGTGCTGTGGTAAGAAAACATTATTTCGGCGAAGAGCAGTAATCTGCCATTAACCGCCCATTGTGGCGGTTTTTTTCGGGCTGGATGCAGACGTGTAGCCAGCCCGAAAAAAACCGGCTCGTTCGCAGCTGTAGAGAGGATAAGAAAATAAAAGGTATTACCCTACAAAAGTAAGACAGGTGCTCACCTGAAGAGAATAAAAGCAGTTACCCGCGTCGTAAGCGCTATGCTCACTCGTCGCTTTATACGGCAAGACGGGAGTACTGACATGGAAGGAGAGCGGTCTTACTGTAGAAATTTCAGCGCGCAGGCGACGCTTTTATAGTCCCAAAGCTTAACCGACCATCAGGATAACGACCAGATTAGCAACGAGAAATCGGTGCGTTTTATCAAATTTCTTTGCCAGCACGTCGCTGAGCGTCCTTGATTTAAAGATGCACTAACGCCTTTCTGCGCACCACGCGCACAGTCCGACCCCGGTAATATTTTCCGTATTTTAACAGGTATGAAGCACAGCGAGTGATGCGCCCTGGTAGGGGAAGATACCGACCTTACAGCAAGAATCATCACTGTTCAGCGCACTCTCACCCAGCAGGATGGGTTCACTCCACCCAAAACTGAACGGAAGTTAGGATAATCGACCTGGTCGATGCAGCCGTTAATGTTCTTCGCGCTCGGCGGGAACTGACGCGCATGTTTCCTTAAATTGCACACGTGCGAATTCGCCCGGACGACTGGCCAGGAGACATTCGTGTTTAATCCGCGGGTGAATGCCACAAACGGGCGCTGTGGCTCTCACTATGCTGTCGATTCTTTAGGCCGGAGTGGGATCGGGCACTGAAAAGAGCGGGCCTGCGGCACAGGAAAGCAGACCAGGCACGACACATTTATGCTTGCTGGTCATTGTCTGCAGGCGCGAATCCATACTTCGTCGCATCACAAATGGGTCACGCTGACGCCAAAATGCTTTATCGGATCCAGGGGACCTGGATGGAAGACAATAACCACCAGCAGTGAGTGCTTATGAACTCCAAATGAAATGAGTTTGTGCTACATACGTGTTCCCAACAGGAAGCTATGTCGCCTTTCCACTCATTACCAGCCACTTCCCCTCACTAAACCTGCATATTCATGATTTCAGAGTAGGCGTTGACCAGCTTGTTGCGTACCTGAATGCCCATCTGCATAGAGACAGACGCCTTCTGCATATCGATCATCACATCATTCAGGTTCACGCCGGGTTTGCCCATCTCAAAATCCTGCGCCTGAGTCCGCGCTTCGGTTTGCGTGTCGCTGATTTTATTCAGTGCAACTTTCATTGCGTCTGCAAAGTCTGCGTGACTGGCCGCATCGGTTTGCTTACCGCTGGCCTGAATCGCTGCGGTCTGCAGCTGCTGCATTACGCTCTCAATACCCTGAATTGCCATGACTTACCTCGGTTAAAAAATGGGGATGCTTTTTGCTGTCTGAAAACTTACCACAATGTCAATAAGACAAAGCCCGTAAATAAGCGCAAAAGTCATAGCTTATCCAGCCATCGAATTTTCCATTTCAGAAAATAATGGCACCCCATAAGAGGTGGATTAATTTTGTTTAGCCAGCACATCAGGGAGTCAGATTTGTTACGACACTACACGAAACAGTCCGGTCAACTGTCAGGCGGGAAAGAGTCATGAATGCAACTGTCACGCAGGATCAACCAGAGAAGAAAGGTATGAACGACCTTTTTGCTCGTTTAAAGGCAAATCCTCGCATCCCGATTATCATCGCTGCGGCGGCTGCCGTTGCCATTGTTATCGCCATGGTGCTGTGGGCTAAACAGCCAGAATATCGCGTACTTTACAACAACCTCAGCGACGAAGATGGCGGCGCCATCATTACTCAGCTGACCCAGATGAACATTCCTTATCAGTTCGATGATAAGGGCGGTGCGCTGATGGTGCCTGCAGAGAAAGTACACGAGCTGCGTCTGCGTCTTGCCCAGCAGGGCTTGCCGAAAGGCGGCGCGGTCGGCTTCGAGCTGCTGGATCAGGAAAAGTTCGGTATCAGCCAGTTTAGCGAGCAGGTTAACTACCAGCGCGCACTGGAAGGCGAACTGTCCCGTACTATCGAAACATTAGGCCCGGTCAAGAACGTACGCGTACATCTTGCCATGCCGAAACCGTCACTGTTTGTCCGTGAACAGAAAGCGCCAACGGCATCCGTTACGCTGACGCTGCAGCCTGGCCGCGCGCTGGACCAGGGTCAAATCAGCGCCATCGTGCATATGGTTTCCAGCAGCGTTGCCGGCCTGCCGCCGGGTAACGTGACCGTGGTTGATCAGGCCGGTCATCTGCTGACGCAGTCTGAAAATGCTGACCGCGATCTTAACGATGCGCAGTTGAAATACGCCACCGATGTGGAAACCCGCTACCAGCAGCGTATCGAAGCGATCCTGAACCCGATTCTGGGTAACGGCAACGTACATGCTCAGGTTACGGCGCAAATTGATTTTAACGCTCGTGAACAGACCGACGAGAAGTATCAGCCTAATGCCGATCCTTCTAAACAGGCGATTCGTTCACGGCAGAGCAGCAACAGCGAGCAGTCCGGCGGTCAGTCTGGCGGCGTGCCTGGCGCACTTTCTAACCAGCCTGCGCCTGCTAACAGCGCACCGGTGACCACGCCTGCTAACGGCGCGAATGGCGCGAATGGCGCAAACAGCTCGACGGCAAATAATGCCACGGCGAACCAGAACAGCAGCACGACGAAAACCGGGCCGTTAAGCACCCGCAATGATGACACCACGAACTACGAAGTAGACCGCACCATCCTGCATACCAAGATGAATGTGGGTGAAGTACAACGTCTTTCTGTGGCAGTAGTAGTGAACTATAAAACCGACGCGGCCGGTAAGCCGGTAGCGTTAACCGATGCGCAGCTGAAACAGATTGATAACCTGACGCGTGAAGCGATGGGCTACTCAGAGCAGCGCGGCGATACGCTGAACGTGGTGAACTCCCAGTTCAACGATACGCAGGAAATCGGTGGCGACCTGCCATTCTGGCAGCAGCAGTCCTTTATCGACCAGGTAATGGAAGGCGGACGCTGGTTGCTGGTACTGATTGTGGCCTGGATCCTTTACCGCAAGCTGGTTCGCCCACAGCTGCAGCGTAAGGCGCTTCAGGAGAAAGCGATGGTGGAAGCCGCGACCCAGTCAAGAATGGGTAGCAATGATAATGAAGCCGTCTCCGTGAAGTTGTCGACAGACGATCTCGATCAAGAACGTAAGTCTCAGCACCGCATGAGTGCTGAGGTCATGAGCCAGCGTATTCGTGAGATGTCGGAAAACGACCCACGCGTGGTGGCTCTGGTCATTCGCCAGTGGATGAAGGACGAGCTATGAGTCTCAACGGTACCGAAAAAAGCGCCATTCTGATGATGACGATTGGCGAAGACCGCGCAGCCGAGGTGTTTAAACACCTTGGCGCCCGCGAAGTGCAGCACCTGAGCGCCGCGATTTCTAACATGCGCCAGGTTTCTCACAAGCAACTGACTGAAGTTCTGCGCGAGTTCGAAACCGATGCCGAACAGTTTGCGGCGCTGAGCGTCAACTCTAATGACTATCTGCGTACCGTGCTGACCAAGGCGCTGGGCGAAGAGCGCGCGGCCACCCTGCTGGAAGATATTCTGGAAACGCGCGAAACCACTACGGGCATGGAAACGCTCAACTTTATGGAACCGCAGGCAGCGGCGGATCTAATCCGTGATGAACATCCACAGATTATTGCTACGATTATGGTACACCTGAAGCGTTCTCAGGCAGCCGATATCCTGGCTCAGTTCGACGAACGTCTGCGTCACGATGTGATGCTGCGTATCGCTACCTTCGGTGGCGTACAGCCAGCCGCGCTGGCCGAACTGACCGAGGTGCTGAATGGCCTGCTGGATGGTCAGAACCTCAAGCGTGCGAAGATGGGCGGCGTGAGAACCGCAGCGGAAATCATCAACCTGATGAAGACGCAGCAGGAAGAAGCGGTTATCGAAGCGGTACGCGATTTCGACGGCGAACTGGCGCAGAAAATCATCGACGAGATGTTCCTGTTCGAAAACCTGGTGGAGGTCGACGACCGCAGCATCCAGCGTTTGTTGCAGGAAGTGGAATCGGAATCGCTGCTGGTGGCGCTGAAAGGCTCCGAGCAGCCGCTGCGCGAGAAGTTCCTGCGCAACATGTCAGCACGTGCGGCAGATATTCTGCGCGACGATCTGGCGAACCGCGGCCCGATGCGTATGTCGGCAGTGGAAACCGAACAGAAAGCCATTCTGCTTATCGTTCGTCGTCTGGCAGAAAGCGGCGAGATGGTGATTGGCGGCGGCGAGGAACAGTATGTTTGATAAATCTTCGCTGCCCTGGCAGCGCTGGCAGCCCAACGATCTTGGGCAGCCCAACAAGCCCCTGATGGCGTCGTTCGACGAGCCGGAAGCGCCGCTGGCGGATGCGGATCTGCAGAACGATCCGCTTAGCCAGCAGCAGTTCGAGCTGGAGCAGATGCAAAATCAGGCGCGCAGCGAAGCGCAGGGTCAGGGTTACGCCGAGGGGCATCAGCAGGGCTTTAACGAAGGACAGAAAGCGGGCTATGAAGCCGGCTTTCAACAGGGGCTGGCCGAGGCACAGCAGCAGCAGGCGCCGCTTCAGGCACGTATGCAGCAGCTGGTTTCCGAGTTTTCCCAGACGCTGGAAGCGCTGGACAGCGTGATCGCGGCTCGCCTGATGCAGCTGGCCCTGGAGGCCGCTCGTCAGGTGATTGGCCAGGCACCGCACGTTGACGGCACCGCCCTGCTTCGTCAAATCCAGGGCATGATCCAGCAGGAACCTATGTTCAGCAGCAAACCTACGCTGCGCGTGCATGCGGATGATTTGCAGCGCGTTGAACATTCGCTGGGCGCCATGCTTAGCCTGCACGGCTGGCGCCTGCTGGCAGACAACTCTATCCATCCCGGCGGCTGTAAAGTCAGCGCCGAAGATGGCGACCTGGACGCCAGCATCGCCACACGCTGGCATGAACTCTGCCGCCTTGCTGCACCGGGAGAACTGTAATGACCACCTCTCGCTTATCGCGCTGGCTTGGCGCCTTGGATTCTTTCGAACAGCGTCTGGCCAATGTGCCGGACGTTCGCCGCTATGGCCGCCTGACCCGCGCCACCGGCCTGGTGCTGGAAGCGACTGGCCTGCAGCTACCGCTGGGCGCTACCTGTGTAATCGAACGTATGGACGGCAACGGCGTCAGCGAAGTCGAGAGTGAAGTCGTCGGTTTTAATGGCCAGAAGCTGTTTTTGATGCCGCTGGAAGAAGTAGAAGGCATTCTGCCAGGCGCACGCGTTTATGCCCGCGTGGCCGGTGACAGCCAGCACAGCGGCAAGCAGTTGATGCTGGGGCCGGAGCTGCTGGGACGCGTACTCGACGGCAGCGGTCGTCCGCTGGACGGGCTGCCTGCGCCGGAAACCGGCTACCGCGCACCGCTGATTACGCCGCCTTTTAACCCGTTGCAGCGTACGCCCATTACCGACGTGCTGGACACCGGCGTGCGGGCGATCAACGCGCTGCTGACCGTGGGTCGCGGCCAGCGTATGGGCCTGTTCGCCGGTTCCGGCGTAGGTAAGAGCGTGCTCTTAGGCATGATGGCGCGCTACACCAAAGCCGACGTGATCGTCGTGGGACTGATTGGCGAGCGTGGCCGTGAAGTTAAAGACTTTATTGAAAATATTCTTGGCACCGAAGGCCGTGCGCGTTCGGTAGTTATTGCTGCGCCTGCGGATGTTTCTCCGCTGCTGCGTATGCAGGGCGCGGCTTACGCCACGCGCATCGCGGAAGACTTTCGCGACCGCGGTCAGCACGTGCTGTTGATTATGGATTCCCTGACTCGTTACGCCATGGCTCAGCGTGAAATCGCCCTGGCCATCGGCGAGCCGCCAGCGACCAAAGGCTATCCGCCATCCGTGTTCGCCAAGTTACCTGCGCTGGTGGAACGTGCCGGTAACGGTATTGATGGCGGCGGCTCCATTACTGCCTTTTATACGGTACTGACCGAAGGCGATGACCAGCAGGATCCGATTGCGGACTCCGCGCGTGCCATTCTCGACGGCCACATCGTGCTGTCGCGTCGTCTTGCAGAGTCTGGCCACTATCCGGCTATTGATATTGAAGCCTCGATCAGCCGCGTGATGTCGCACCTGATCGATGACACCCACTACGCGCGGGTTCGCCAGTTTAAACAGCTGCTTTCCAGCTATCAGCGTAACCGCGATCTGGTGAGTGTGGGCGCCTACGCCGCAGGTAGCGATCCTATGCTGGATAAAGCCATCAAGCTCTATCCGGAACTGGAAACCTTCCTGCAGCAGGGCATGTTTGAGCGCAGTACGTTTGACGACGCCTGTCTGCATCTGCAGGCGATTTTTGGATAAGGGCTGACTGATGGCAAAACACGCATCGCCGATTGAAACCTTATGCGGTCTGGCGCAGAAAGATCTGGAAAAAGCCGCTATCCAGCTGGGCGACGTTCGTCGCGGCCAGAAACAGGCCGACGAGCAGCTGCATATGCTGTTGAACTATCAGGACGAGTATCGCAAAACGTTGAACAACACCATGGCGGAAGGGATTAACAGCACCCGCTGGTACAACTACCACCAGTTTATCGAGACGCTGGAAAAGGCGATTGCCCAGCATCGCCAGCAGTTGGCGCAGTGGAATGGTCGGGTAGAAAACGCATTGCGCCTGTGGCGTGACAAGCAGCAGCGGCTTCATGCTTATGAAACCCTGCAGGCTCGCGCGGCAGCAACCGCACTATTACAGGAAAACCGTCTCGATCAGAAACGGATGGATGAATTTGCCCAACGGGCATCATTGAGGAAAGGCGAATGATCACTTTGCCACTGGCTAACACCGCGGCGAAAACCGCAACCGCTTCTACCCACGGCGCTGCGGCAGACGCTACTGATGTAGGCACCGACATCGGCGGCACGGCAACGGCCCACGGCGCACATGCCGGCAGCGCAGGTTTCCTGGCGCTGCTGGGCAATAAACTGCTGGCACAACAGGGACAGACTGCCCTGCCCGCTTCGGCTGTGGCTGCCGTAGCCGCAACCGACGATAAAAACGCCGCCTCGCCGAAAGCAAAGCTTAACGCGCTGCTGGCCGCGCTGGATAAACCGGAAACGTTGAACGCCCTGTTACAGCCGACGAAAACGCCAGCTGATGGCAAAGAGCTCGCACTGACTGAGACACGCGACGGCAGCGAGACTGCTGCTGCCGCTACGCCGCTGAGCAGCAGCGATATGCAAGCGCTGCAGGCGCTATTCGCTATGCTGCCCCAGGCGCAGCAGCAGCCGGCCGCCACGCTGGCTAAAGGCAGCGACAGCCTGGCCGAGGGCACGATTAAAAGCGGTAACAGCAATGCTAACGCTACCCTTTCCTCACTGTTAGCCAACGCGGGCGGCACCAACGCCCCTGCCGTCAGTGGCGATGAAAACGCGAAAGAGAGCGGCAGCCGTACGCTAAACGGTAATACGCCTCTGAGCGCAGCGGCAGATACGCCGAAAAACGACGTCGCTACGCTGAACAGCGCTTTCCAGCAGGTACTGGGACAGGTGACGAAAGATAGCGACAAAGACAGTGCCGGTGCGTCCAGCCAGACGGCCATTACGCCTTCAGCTATCAGCGCCGCTTCCGCCGCCATAACGCCTGCGACAACCTCGGTGGTCAGCGCACCGGCTGCGCCACAGCTGAGTTCTCAGCTGGGTAGCCCGGAATGGCAGCAGGCGCTGGGCCAGCAGATTGTGATGTTCAGCCGCAACGGTCAGCAGACTGCCGAACTGCATCTGCATCCTCAGGATTTGGGCAGCATCCAGATTAGCCTGAAGCTGGACAGCGATCAGGCGCAGTTGAGCATGGTTTCGAACCACAGTCAGGTTCGCGCCGCGCTGGAAGCCGCTATGCCACAGCTGAAAGAAGCGCTGGCGCAAAACGGTATCAACCTCGGCCAGACTAACGTCAGCAGCGATGCGCAGGCCCAGAGCCAGAGCTTTGGCGGCCAGCAGGAACAGCGTAATAACAGCCGTGGCAACACGTTCAGCCTGGCTGGTGACACCGACAGCGATATCACCCCCATTGCTGTTCCTGCCTCCCTGCAGTCACGCGCCTCGGGCAGCAATGCCGTTGATATTTTCGCCTGACGATCACAAACGCCAAAGTTAACGGCAAAACCCGCGTCTTTTCGCCCTATTGTTTAGCGAGCGATGCGGGATAATCTGCCCATAACGTCGTCAGAGAGCAGGCACTCCCGGCTCTTGAATATACTCACAGGAATTATCGCCCGTATGACTGAGAAGAAAGCCAAAAGCGGCAAACGTAAACTCTTGATTATCCTGATAGCGCTGGTAGTACTGGCTGCTTGTGGCGCAGGAGGTTACCTGGTCTGGCATAAAATGCACGGGTCTGCCG
>DOOK01000200.1:9702-13962 GCA_003512805.1 Erwinia sp.
CCGGCGAAAGCTGAAAAGCCTGCGCCGCCGCCAGCACCGGTATTCCTGTCGCTGGATACGTTTACCGTTAACCTGATTAATCCGGATAACGACCCCGATCGCGTGCTGTACGTTGGCTTTACGCTGCGTCTGCCCGACCAGGAAACGTTACAGCGCGTTAATGATTATCTGCCGGAAGTGCGCAGCCGTCTGCTGCTGCTGCTCTCTAACCAGAATGCTTCATCACTGGGCAGCGAACAGGGCAAGCAGGAGCTGGTTAAACAAATTAAAGCCACGCTCGCACCGCCACTGGTGCCGGGACAACCTCCGCAGAAGGTGACGGACGTTCTGTTCACCGCCTTTATCCTGAGGTAGGGCAAAATGGGCGACAGCATTCTCTCACAAGCGGAAATTGACGCGCTGCTCAATGGCGACAGCGACAGCGCGGCGGAAGAAAATACCAGCACGGCGGGCGACAATGATATTCGTCCTTACGATCCCAATACCCAGCGTCGCATGGTTCGCGAGCGGCTGCAGGCGCTGGAGATCATTAACGAACGCTTTGCTCGTTCTTACAGGATGGCGCTGTTTAACCTGCTGCGCCGTAGCCCGGACATCACGGTGGGCGCGATTAAGATTCAGCCTTATCATGAATTTGCTCGCAACCTGCCGGTCCCGACGAACCTGAACCTGATCCATCTGAAGCCGCTGCGCGGCACGGCGCTGGTAGTGTTTTCGCCGAGCCTGGTGTTTATCGCCGTGGATAACCTGTTTGGCGGAGACGGTCGCTTCCCTACCAAAGTGGAAGGCCGCGAGTTTACGGCAACCGAACAGCGTGTCATCCGTAAAATGCTGAAGCTGGCGCTGGAAGGCTATAGTGATGCATGGAAACCGATTTATCCGCTGGACGTGGAGTATGTTCGCTCCGAAATGCAGGTAAAGTTTACTAATATTACTACTTCACCTAACGATATCGTGATTACCACGCCGTTTCAGGTGGAGATTGGCAACCTGGTTGGCGAGTTCAATATCTGCATTCCGTTCAGCATGATTGAACCGCTGCGTGAAACCCTGGTCAACCCGCCGCTGGAGAACTCGCGTCAGGAAGATCAGAACTGGCGTGAGACGCTGGTTAAGCAGGTTCAGCACTCCGAACTGGAGCTGATCGCGAACTTTGCTGATGTCTCGATGCGGATTTCACGCCTGCTGGCCCTGAAGCCTGGCGATGTATTACCGATAGAAAAACCGGATCGCATTATCGCTCATGTCGATGGCGTCCCGGTGTTAACCAGCCAGTACGGCACCATGAATGGGCAGTACGCGCTGCGTGTAGAACATCTGATTAACCCGATTTTGAACTCGATGAATGAGGAACAGCCCCATGAGTGACACCAATAAGCCGTCCGTTGACGATCTCTCTGCGGACGACCTTTGGGCTGACGCGCTGAACGAGCAGACAAACTCAACCAGTCCCGCGTCCGAAGGGGTGTTTAAATCGCTGGAAAGCAATAATATCGCCGGTTCGCTGCAGGATATCGATTTAATTATGGATATTCCGGTCAAGCTGACCGTTGAGCTGGGCCGCACCAAGATGACCATCAAAGAGCTGCTGCGCCTGACGCAGGGTTCCGTGGTGGCGCTGGAAGGCCTCGCCGGCGAGCCGCTGGATATTTTGATCAACGGCTACCTGATTGCTCAGGGCGAAGTAGTGGTGGTCGCCGATAAATACGGCGTCCGCATCACCGACATCATCACGCCGTCTGAGCGTATGCGTCGACTGAGCCGCTAATGACGAATGCCAGCCAGACGCAGCAGGAGCAAGCGCCAATGAACACGAGCCAGACTCAGCCACAGCCGGCGGTGCATTCGCCGGCTACGGCGGGACAAACGCAGCAGCCGGTAGGTCAGCCGACCGTTTCTACCGGTTCCGTGCTGACGCAGGTCAGTAGCGTACTGGCGGTGATCATTCTGATGATCCTGGCCTGTGCCTGGCTGGCGAAACGCTTCGGTTTTGCGCCGAAAACGGGCAAGCGCGGCCAGCGAGATATCGTTATCAGCGCCACCTGTCAGGTGGGGCAGCGTGAACGCGTAGTGATTGTCGACGTGCAGGATGCCCGGCTGGTCCTGGGCGTTACCGCGCAGCAGATTACTCATCTGCATACCCTGCCACCTTCACCAGTGCAGGAAAATCCGGAAGAGCCGCAGCCCGCTGGCGATTTCCGTCAGGTATTCGAGCTTATTAAACGCGCCGGAAAACCAAAATGAAACGCATTCTTCCTTTTTTAGCGCTGCTGCTGCTGCTGGCACCTGAGGTTCATGCTCAGCTGCCGGGCCTGGTCAGCCGTCCTACCGCAAACGGGGGCCAGAGCTGGTCACTGCCGGTACAGACGCTGGTGTTTATCACCTCGCTGACTTTCCTGCCCGCCATTTTACTGATGATGACCAGTTTCACTCGCATCATCATTGTTTTTGGCCTGCTGCGTAACGCGCTGGGCACGCCGTCCGCACCGCCAAACCAGGTCCTGCTGGGCCTGGCGCTGTTTTTAACCTTCTTTATTATGAGCCCGGTGCTGGACAAGATTTATCAGAACGCCTATCTGCCGTTTAGCGAAGATAAAATCAGCATGCAGGATGCGATGGATAAAGGGGCGCAGCCGCTGCGTGAATTTATGCTGCGTCAGACTCGTGAAGCGGATCTGGCTCTGTTTGCTCGCCTGGCTAACTCTCCGCCTCTGCAGGGGCCGGAAGCGGTGCCGATGCGTATTCTGCTGCCGGCTTACGTGACCAGCGAACTGAAAACAGCCTTCCAGATTGGCTTTACCGTATTTATTCCTTTTTTGATTATTGATTTAGTGGTCGCCAGCGTGCTGATGGCGCTGGGGATGATGATGGTACCGCCCGCGACCATTGCGCTTCCGTTTAAGCTGATGCTGTTCGTGCTGGTAGACGGCTGGCAGCTGCTGATTAGCTCGCTGGCGCAAAGCTTCTACTCATAATAGTCGGGCGATAAAGTCGCCCAACAACGCTCGCGACGCGACATGTCGCGACACTATCGGCCTTTAATTTTCCCGGAGTCGTGATGACACCTGAATCGGTTATGTCAATTGGTCATGATGCGCTGCACGTTGCGCTGATCCTGGCGGCCCCGCTGCTGCTGGCGGCCTTGTTCAGCGGTCTGCTGATCAGCCTGCTGCAGGCGGCGACGCAGATTAACGAACAAACGCTCTCTTTTATTCCAAAAATCCTTTCCGTTGTGGCGACTATCGTTGTGGCTGGTCCGTGGATGCTGGGTCTGATACTGGACTACATGCGTAACCTGTTTACCAACCTGCCTAATATGATCGGTTAAATGATTAACTTCGATAGCAGTCAGCTGGTGTTATGGATGGGGCAGCTTTTTTGGCCCCTCGCTCGCGTGCTGGCATTAATCATGACCGCGCCTATCCTCAGCGAAAAATCGATCGGTAAAAAGGTCAAGTTGGGTTTAGGGGTACTGATCACCTGGGTTTTGATCCCCTCTCTGCCCCCGGTTAATGTGACCTTGTTCTCAGTTGGCGGCTTCTGGCTGCTGATTCAGCAGATTCTGATTGGCGTGGCTATCGGTTTTACGATGCAATTTGCCTTTGCGGCAGTCAGAACCGCGGGTGAAATAATTGGTTTGCAAATGGGGATCTCTTTTGCCACCTTTTTCGACCCTTCCAGTCATCTGAATATGCCGGTACTGGCCCGTCTTATCGATATGCTGGCTATGCTGCTGTTTTTATCTTTTAACGGTCATCTGTGGTTAATTTCGATGGTTGCCGACAGTTTTCATACGCTGCCCATCGGCGGTGACCTAATCAACGGCAACGCGTTTCTGGCGTTAACAAAAGCAGCCAATCTGATTTTCCTTAATGGAATGCGATTAGCGCTACCCCTAATCACGCTACTGCTCATTGTTAACCTGGCACTGGGTTTGTTAAACCGTGTTACACCTCAGCTGTCGGTTTTTGCTATCGGCTTCCCCATCACCTTATCAATCGGTCTTATCTTCATGAGCCTGATGATGCCGCTGTTCGCCCCATTTTGTGAGCATTTATTCAGCGAAGTATTTGATTTACTCTCACAGATTCTGAGCGAAATTCCTGCCAGATAAACTTAAGTATTCCGTCATGTTCAGTACCGCTTTAACATGCCCCGCTAATACATTGTTAAGCGTGTAGAATGTTTTTGCGCATTTTTCAAACCATACATACCGGAAAAGTCTTAAGGAAAATCTGATAAATCGCCTTATTCTGTGAA
>DOOK01000198.1 GCA_003512805.1 Erwinia sp.
CGGGGGATATGACCATGGCCCTGTGGCGCGGCGGCGACGTCATTCTGGGATCGATTCTGGCGCTGCTGTTCACCAGTATTTACCCACAGAAAGCCTATACCCACTGGCGCATCAAGCTTTCCGATTCCCTGCTGGAAACCGCAAAAATCTACCATGCCGGCTTTTCGCCTAATCTGGTAGACAAGCCCCGGCTGTCGCGTCCCCTGCAGCGGCTGCTGACCGGCGTGGTGAAAATGCGTTCACTGATCGTGCCCGCCAGCAAAGAGACACGCATTCCTCGCTCGGTTTTCGAAGGTATTCAGACCCTGAACCGCAATATGGTCTGTACGCTTGAGCTGCAGCTGAACGCCTGGTGGTCATCGCGTGAAAGCCATCTGATTATGCTTAATGCGCCGACGCTGAAGCGTACCCAACAGATGACGGAAAACACGCTGCGTGCGCTGTCAAAAGCGATAGTAGCGGGCAGTACCGATCAAATTTCTGCCAACAGTGCGGAACTGGCGGAAATCACTCGTGAGCTGCGGCAGCTGATCAAAGCCTCCAACAGCGACGAGCTGGTGGAAACGCCTATCCACGGCTATGTCTGGCTGAGTCTGGAGATGGCCGCGCAGCTGGAAAGGCTGTCGGATCTGATGCGTCTGGTGCTGCGTAAATAAACGATTAATAACAACTTACTGCGAAAAGCGCCGGTTCGCGCTAAGATAGCGCCAGTCCGACTCTACCACTACTCGCCTCGACAGCGGCTCGCCGCTAAGCTGAGCGTAACGATAATAATGCCTGCCCTGCAGGCCTGAACAGAAGGTGTTTCCATGGAAAATGCAAAGCAATCCTTTCAGGACGTACTGGAGTTTGTGCGGATGTTCCGTCGTAAGAACAAGCTGCAGCGTGAAATCCACGATATTGAAAAGAAAATCCGCGACAACCAGAAACGTGTGCTGCTGCTGGATAACCTGAGTGAATATATCAAGCCTGGCATGAGCGTTGAAGCCATTCAGGAAATCATCAGCAGTATGCGCAGCGATTACGAAGATCGCGTTGATGATTACATCATCAAAAACGCCGACCTTTCCAAAGAGCGCCGCGAGCTTTCCAAACGGCTCAAAGCAATGGGCGAGCCTAAAGAAGCCGTGGGCGAGCCTAAAGCGCAGTAGCCAAAGCTTAAAAACGAGAAAAAGGCGATCGACGATCGCCTTTTTTGATCCGCAAGGACAGGGTGGCAACCGCACGGAAAAATCATTTTTCTCCGGAAAAGACTTTGCATATCAGAGCGCCTTTTACCATCATCAGTAGAGTCTTCTCCATTTCTGGCAGGCAGCATCTTGCAAATATTCCGTGTTTCTCCGTTAGAGGCCATCAGGCGCACGCCCTGGTATCCTAAAAGACGTTCTTATCGGGTTCTGTTCTGGCGAGAAATCACGCCGCTGGCGGTACCGATCTTTTTTGAGAACCTTTGCGTGCTGTTGATGGGGGTGCTGAGCACCTTCCTGGTGAGCTGGCTGGGCAAGGAGGCGATGGCGGGTGTTGGGTTGGCCGACAGCTTTAATATGGTCATCATCGCTTTTTTCGCCGCTATTGATTTGGGGACGACGGTGGTGGTGGCGTTTAGCCTGGGCAAGCTCAATCGTGAGCGTGCCCAGTCGGCTGCCCGACAATCGCTGGTGTTGATGACCGTATTCGCCATACTGCTGGCGACAGGCATCGAATTTTACGGCGAATGGATCATCAATCTTATTGCCGGTAGCGCAGAGCCACGCGTAAAAGAGATGGCGCTGATCTATCTCAATATTACCGCCTGGAGCTATCCGGCCGCCGCCATTGCGCTGATCGGCTGCGGTGCGCTGCGGGGAGCGGGCAATACCAAAATCCCCATGCTGATTAATGGCGGCATGAATATCCTCAATATTATTTTCAGTACTGTGCTGATTTACGGCTGTTTTTCCTGGAAAGGCATGGGCTTTTTTGGGGCCGGACTGGGGCTGACTATTGCCCGTTACATCGGCGCGGCAGCGGTTATTTACGTGCTGGCGATTGGGTTTAACCCGCGGCTGAAAATTTCACTGAAAAGCTATTTCACCCGGCTCAACACCAATATCCTGATGGAAGTGTTGAGCATTGGCGTACCTGCCAGTATTGAGTCGGTGCTGTTTAACGGCGGCAAGCTGCTGACTCAGGTTTTTGTGGCGGGTATGGGCACCGACGTCATTGCCGGGAATTTTATCGCCTTTTCGGTTGCCTCGATGATTAACCTGCCGGGTAACTCGCTGGGTTCTGCCTCGACTATTATCGTCGGCACCCGACTAGGCAAAGGGCAGTTGAAACAGCCGGAGAGGCAGCTGCGGCATATTTTCTGGCTCTCGACCATCGGGCTGTGTGCGCTGGCTGCGCTGACGGTGCCCTTTGCCGGTATCCTGGCCTCGTTTTATACCCGCGACGAAGATGTTATCCATGTGGTCAAGATACTGATCTGGCTGAACGCGCTGTTTATGCCATTTTGGGCGGCATCCTGGGTGCTGCCTGCAGGACTGAAAGGCGCGCGTGACGCCAGGTTTACCATGTGGGTTTCGCTGCTGGGCATGTGGGGATGCCGCATTGTGGCTGGCTATGGGCTGGGCGTCGTGCTGGGCTTTGGCGTGGTAGGGATCTGGCTGGGCATGTTTCTGGACTGGATTGTGCGTGGTCTCTTTTTCTACCGCCGCATGACCAGCGGACGCTGGCTGTGGAAATACGCGCCCCGACAGGAGCCAGCCGATCAGGACCTGGCGCTGACAAAAAAATAACCGGAAATCACCATGCAATCGCCTCCTTCCGCCCGTCCGGAATCGCTGTTTCAGTACCGCTCTTTTGTGGCCTTTTGGCTGGCTCGTACCAGTTCCAGCTTTGGTTTTCAGATGCTCTCTATCGCGGTTGGCTGGCAGATTTATGCGCTTACCGGTCGCGCCTTTGATCTGGGGTTAATTGGGCTGGCACAGTTCCTGCCAGCGGTGGTACTGGCTCTGCCGGCCGGACACGTTGCCGACCAGTTCGACCGTCGTCGCGTGGTGTTGCTGGGGCAATTTACCGAGCTGCTGGCGATTGTCGCGCTGGCGGGACTGACGCTGATGCATCTGACCAGCGAACGGGTCATTTTGTCGCTGATTTTTGTCCTTTCCATTGCCAAAACGCTGGAAGCACCGTCGCTACAGTCAATGCTGCCCGCACTGGTTCCACCGGCTATCCTGGCCCGGGCGACAGCCACTAACGCCGCGTCAATGCAGACCGCTTCCATGCTTGGCCCGGCGCTGGGCGGATTTTTATACGTTGCCGGGCCGCAGGCTGTTTATATCACTACCGGCGTGCTCTATCTGATCTCTGTGGTCATGGTCAGCCGTCTGCGCTACGACCATGCGCCGCCGCCGCGCACGCCAGCCACTTTTGCCAGCGTTTTTGCCGGGGTGAAATTTATCCGTAACCGGCCGGACGTACTGGGCGTGATTTCGCTGGATCTGTTTGCAGTCCTGTTGGGCGGCGCCACGGCGCTGCTGCCTATTTTCGCGAAAGATATCCTGCATACCGGCCCCTGGGGTCTGGGCCTGCTGCGCGGCGCACCGGCGGTTGGCGGTCTGCTGGTGGGGTTCTGGCTCAGCCGTCGCTCGCTGGAGCGTCATGTCGGAAAAATAATGTTTGCCTCCGTGGCCGGATTTGGCGCGGCGACGCTGGTGTTCGCACTCTCTAAAGAACTGTGGCTTTCCCTGCTGGCGCTGTTTGCGCTGGGCGGGTTTGATATGGTCAGTATGGTGATCCGCGGCTCGCTGGTGCAGCTGGATACGCCGGACGAAATGCGTGGGCGCGTCAGCGCCGTCAATTCGATTTTCATCAACACCTCTAATCAGCTCGGCGAGTTTGAGTCAGGAATGCTGGCGGCCTGGCTGGGCGCGGCTCCGGCGGCGGCCCTTGGCGGTATCGGCACGTTGGTTGTGGTCGGCCTGTGGATGGCCTGGTTCCCGAGCCTGCGCAAACGCCAGCGGCTACACGATCCTGCCGCTTCTTCCTGATTTTGCTATGAACAAGCGCCGTCAGGCCGTGGCGGCGCTGTACATCGTTTTTAACAGGCAGGGTGCTAATGGCACCCTCTTTTTTCGCTCGTTACTTCCATTTCCCCTCTTTTTTCCGAGGGTTAAACCCGTACCCTAAGTCATCCACGACCCAAAACCGCCTCGCTCGTTGTTGCAAATGAAAACCATTATCAATAAGATTGGCGCCCGGCAGTCCCGTTTTTGAGCATGGGTGAGGGAAGGTGATGAGATGACGGATGATTGGGATAGCGGCTCGCAGGCAGACTGGCAGCACAGACTTAGCCTGGGATCGCCAGCGGTTTTAACGGAAGGGGACAGCTGCACAGTGACCTTTTACTGGCAGGATCCTGCCGGGACGGCGCTGACTTCACCGGTGCGCCGGGTATGGATTTATATTACCGGTGTTACCGATCATCATCAGCCGCAGGCGCCGCAAAGCCTGCAGCGGATCCCCGGCACGGCTATCTGGCAGTGGCAGGTTCGGCTGAATGCGGGCTGGCGGGGAAGCTACTGCTTTATTCCTTCCGTCAATGAACAGGATTTCTCCGCCGGAGCGCTGCAAAACCCGCCCGATCCTATGGCGGTGCGCGAAGGCTGGCGCAGGCTACTGCCGCAGGCGATAGCCGATCCGCTTAACCCGAACGCCAGCTGGCGAGGCGGCCGCGGCCATCCTGTTTCCGCGTTGCATTTGCCCCAGGCGCCTGCGCAGCCGGGCTGGTCAGAGAAAGCCGATTTCACTGCGCCGCGCTGCCTGTCGTGGGAGAGCCAACGCCTGGGCAATCAGCGTCGGGTGTGGGTCTTTACCACCGGGGAAAGCCAGCCGGAACAGCGCCCGCTGGCGGTGCTGCTGGATGGTCAGTTTTGGGCGGAACAGATGCCGGTGTGGTCTGCATTGCAGGTGCAAACCCAGCGCGGCCAGCTGCCGCAGGCGGTTTATCTGCTGATTGATGCACTCGACACGCAGCATCGCAGTAAGGAGCTGCCCTGTCATCCAGACTTCTGGCTGGCGGTACAGGAAGA
>DOOK01000311.1 GCA_003512805.1 Erwinia sp.
CCGATCTTATTTGATGCTCAGCGAAAATACCTTACGTATCCGGATCGTTGGTTTAGGTTAGCTGGTGGCGGGTTGTAGTCGCATCGAGGGGATCGCCATCCTGCCGGAGAGTGGGTCCCGATAGGGTCACCCTGTTTTCCCCAGGCCGAACATATAAGTCAGGCTATGTCAGAGCACAATTAA
The DNA here is from genome assembly GCA_003512805.1 of Erwinia sp. GTDB lineage: Bacteria > Pseudomonadota > Gammaproteobacteria > Enterobacterales > Enterobacteriaceae > Erwinia. The sequence goes on from DOOK01000311.1 coordinate 184, forward strand.
ATCCCCTTCGATCGTCATATTTTGAGCCAGTAACCACCGGTTCAGGGATGAGTCAATCACCCGTTGATGGGCTTGTTCAAACTGAAACATTCTGCCGTGGCCGCTGACGCGAATAACGTACTGCAGCCTGCCGGGGGCTTCCCTTGCGGGTTGTCCCCATAACGGGGAGAGGCTCGTCAGGAGTTGCCCGCACGTCTGGATTTCAAGGTGGGTAAGCGTGATACCTACCCAACAGGCTTCCTGCAAGAACGCGGCCGTCATGCAGGCGTTAAAAGCGGCCAGCATCAGCTCCTGAGGATTGGGTGCCTGCCCCTTACCCCCCAGCTCGGCAGGTTCATCTGAATCGATAACGTGTTTTTGCCTCATCTTCTGACGCTTGCCTCCGGCAAAGGAGTGGCAAAGCGTGCGGCTCGCCATGCCTCCGCGCCATGTGGTCACAAGATCATAGTTAGCGGTCTGGATTGGCATCATTACTCCAGTGCCGCACGTAGAAACCCCGTGCGGCATAGTCATCAGGCGTTACGGCCCGCCATCACGCCACCATCGATGTCCCAGATAGCGCCGGTGACCCAGTCGGTCTTATCAGAAAGCAGGAAGGCAACGGTTTCCGCGATGTCGACCGGCGTCCCCACACGGCCAATCGGGTGGAAGCTGTCGAAACTGTTCATTACGCCTTTCACGTCGTCTTTCGGGATAAAGCCTTCGTAAATCGGGGTGTGAACAACGGCCGGGGAAACTGCATTGACACGAATACCGTTGCCGCCCAGTTCAATCGCCAGGTTTTTGGTCAGCGCGTGCAGACCGGCTTTCGCCATGGAGTAGGCGGAAGAAGGGGTGGCACCGATAGCCTGTTGCGCCCACATAGAGCCGATATTCACGATAGAACCTTTGATGCCCGCCTCAACCATATTGCGTACCACGTCGCGGGTAATGAAGAACGTCGCGCGGTTAATGCTCATGTACATGTCGTAATCAGACATTTCATTTTCAATAAACGGTTTTGGAAAGAACACGCCAGCGGCATTCACCAGCAGGCTGATATCTTTGTGTTCGGCGTTAATGGTATTTACCACGTGCTGCATTCCTTCCTCTTTCATCAGGTCGGCCACAATGATGGATACCTGGCCGTCTGCAGCCAGCGCCTGGCGTGCCCGATCGGCTTTGTCCTGACGATTACCGACCAGCCCCACGCTGCCGCCGTTTTTCAGGATCAGCTTCGCCGTTTCAAAGCCCATTCCACTTGTCCCACCGACCACTAACAGTTTCTTACCGCTAAAAGATGCGTTCATCGCTAACCTCTTTAAAATCATCTGGTTGTCATTGATGAAAAGCACTGCTTCTCATCGTGTGAAACCAGAATGCCATCCTGCAGCCGAACTGACGACTGAGAAGATATTGCGATGCAGGAAAGAAAATCTTTCTCGATAAGGTATACTGTAAAAAAACAGGACTCAGGATATTTGTCATGCGATCGCTAAACCGACTGAAATGGCTGCATGCCTTTGAAGCTACCGCCCGGCACGGCAGTTTTACCGGCGCGGCGCAGGAACTCGGCGTTACGCCTGCCGCCGTGGGCCAGCTTGTCCGCTCGCTGGAAGACTGGGTAGGGCATCCGCTCCTTCACCGTACCCGTTCAGGGAAGGCGCGACTGACGCTGGTTGATGAAGCGCAGGAAGCCCTGCACGACATCACCCAGGGGCTGGACAAGCTGGAAACCGGGTTAAATAAACTGCGCGGGCGCCGGGCGCGATCCGTCGTCGTGGTGACGGCTTCGCAGGTCCTGATGATGAACTGGCTGATGGCGCGGTTGAATCGGTTCTCGGAAACCCATGAGACAATCGACCTGCGGCTCAACGTCACGGAGAGGCTGATGGATGTGTCACACGGCGAGGCGGATATTGGCATTCGCTGCGGGCAGGGCGGCTGGCCCGGGGTGAATAAAACCTGGCTAATGAATGAAGAGGCGATACTGGTCTGCAGTCCGCGACTGGTGCCTACCACGAAAATAGCCTGCAGTGAATGGCTCGCCACACAAAAACTGATCCACGACGATACGCCGCATCCCGGCGCGAATTTCCCCTCGTGGCACGACGTGCTGAGTACGGTCGGCGCCCCCGACGCACTTGAAAGCGGCCTGCATATTAACTCCACTTCCGCTGTTATCCTGTCAGCCCTGAGCGGCCGGGGCGTAGCCATTGTACGTTATGCTCTGGTGAAGCAGCTGATTGAAACCGGGCAGTTGGTTCAGCTGCATCCTGACCACCGTTGGCCGCTCAGCTGGTCGTACTATCTGGTAACCCCTCAGCAGTCTATGCGCCATGAAGTCAACGTTTTTCACGACTGGCTTGTGCAGGATGTTGCCTCTGACAAGGCGTAATCCCTCGCTTCAGGCATCATGCCTTTCCTCCCGGGCAGGATGCCGGCCTTAACGTAATCCACAACAAAGAATTTCTTCTCTGCTTCG
>DOOK01000202.1:0-4784 GCA_003512805.1 Erwinia sp.
CATTTTTCCTCACGAACTTGTTGCACGGTACGACGGCGATAGGCCCAAATCATCATAATGGCGCCGGCGATAATCATCGGCGTCGAAAGGATTTGCCCCATGCTGATAAAATTGTCGAACAGGCCCAACTGGGCGTCTGGCTGACGGAAATACTCCACGATAAAGCGGAATACGCCGTAGCCGATCAGGAACAGGCCTGATACCGCGCCCATCGGACGGTTTTTACGGATAAATACATTCAGAATGATAAACAGCACCACGCCTTCCAACAGCAGCTCATAAAGCTGGGAAGGATGGCGAGGCAGCACGCCATAGGTCGACAGCAGAGATTGCCATTCCGGATGAGTAGCCGTCAGCGCTACGTCTTCACCACGCGAGCCAGGGAACAACATTGCCCACGGCAGATCGGGCGCCACGCGTCCCCAGAGTTCACCATTGATAAAGTTGCCCAGGCGGCCTGCACCCAGTCCGAACGGGATCAGCGGCGCAATAAAATCCGCAACCTGGAAGAAGTTGCGTTTAGTACGGTGAGCGAACCAAAGCATCACGCAAATCACGCCGATCAGGCCACCGTGGAACGACATACCGCCATCCCAGACCTTAAACAGATAGAGCGGATTATCCAGGAATAGCGGCAGGTTATAAAACAGCACGTAGCCAATGCGGCCGCCCAGGAAGACGCCAAGAAACCCTGCGTACAGCAGGTTTTCAACCTCTTCTTTTTTCCAGCCGCTACCCGGCTTGTTGGCGCGGCGTACGGCCAGCCACATGGCAAAGACAAAGCCGACCAGATACATCAGGCCATACCAGTGCAGGGCAATCGGCCCGACAGAGAAAATTACCGGATCAAATTGGGGGAAAGCCAGATAGCCGTTAGTCATCTTTCACCATTATTAATAGTCCCTGATCTCAGGTGACGGAATGAATAAAGCGCACGTGCGGCGCCGCGCAGAGGCGCGCATAATAGCACAGGCCGCACGAGGCGGCCTGATGGAACTGTAAACTTTAATAAGCGGCTAACGACCGCCGCGGATCAGGCCGCCCAGTCCGCGTCGCTCCATGAAAGCGGCGACCAGATGGCGCACCTGGCTGGCCTGTTCCGCCTGCAGACCCGCTTCGGCCAGCTTCTGTGCCTCTTCGTAATCGATGTGGTGCAGCAGATATTTCACCCGGGCGACGTTGCGTCCATTCATGCTCAGATGATGATAACCCAGCCCTACCAGCAGCGCGACGCAGCTGGAATCCCCTGCCATTTCGCCGCACAGGCAGAGTTCGATTTTGGCCCGCTTCGCCTCTTCCGCAATGGTTTTCAGCGCGCGCAGCATCGCCGGATGCAGGCTGTCGTACAGGTTGGCGACGCGGGTATTATTGCGATCGACGGCCAACAGATATTGTGTCAGATCGTTAGTGCCTACCGAGATAAAGTCGACCCGCTTTGCAAGGTGACCGATCATAAAGATCATGGAAGGCACTTCAATCATCACGCCGACGCGCGGCCTGGGGATGTGATAGCCCAACATCTCCCCGACTTCTTTGCCGGCGCGCTCGATAAGCCTGAGCGCTTCGTCGATTTCATCGATGCTGGTGATCATCGGCAGCAGAATACTGAGATTATCGCTGGCGACATTAGCGCGCAGCATGGCGCGTACCTGTACCAGAAAGATTTCCGGCTGATCCAGCGTCAATCGGATACCGCGCCAGCCCAGGCAAGGGTTTTCCTCGCTTATCGGCATATAGGGCAGCTGCTTGTCAGCACCGATGTCCAGCGTGCGCAGCGTAACCGGCTTTTCCAGAAAGAGCTGCAGCATGCCCTGATACTGCGCAACCTGCTCTTCCTCGGAAGGAAAACCGTTTTGCAGCATAAAGGGGATTTCCGTGCGGTAAAGCCCGACCCCATCCACGCGGCCGCCCTGCGCCTGCTCATGCTCCGCGCTCAAACCGGCATTGAGCATGACTTTTATCGGCTCGCCCGACTTCAGCGCCGCCGGACGTTCGACCACGTCTTCCGCCAGCTTGCTCAGCTCGTTTTCTTCACTAATCAGCCGCTGGTATTCCTGCACCAGCACGGGTTCTGGATCCACCAGCAGCTCACCGCGATAGCCATCCACAATCAGCAGTCGGCCGTTAAGCGCTTCGGGCTGAATATCGGCACCCATCACGGTAGGAATGCCCATTGCCCGTACCATGATCGCCGCATGCGAGTTGGCGGCACCGTCTCTGACAACCACGCCCGCCAGGCGATCGTGCGGTAGCTCGGCCAGGGTTGTGGCGGTCAGCTCATCGGCCACCAGCACGAAGCGTTCAGGCCAGGTATTCGTGCCCTGCATGGTGTCGTCGAGGTGAAACAGCAAACGCTGTCCCAGCGCACGCAAATCGCCCGCCCTTTCACGCAGATAGCTGTCCTGCAGGCTGGCAAACTGTGCGGCGAACTTCTCAATAACTTTTTTTACCGCCCATTCCGCCACGGAACCGCTGTCGATTTCTGCATAGAGATCTTTTTTCAGTCGGTTATCGCTAAGCAGGTGTGAATAGAGATCGAAAATAGCGGCGCTTTCTTTATGCACGCTGGAAGTGAAACGTTTGCTGTAACGGCGAAACTCGCCGGAAGCCTCGTCCATCGCCAGCGACAGCCTTTCACGTTCGCGCACCGGGTCCAACGTGGAGGCCGCCGAGACGGTATCCAGCGACGGCTGGTTGCTTTCCACCCAACCTGCCGCTACCGCAACGCCGGGCGCGGCGGCCAGCGCGCGTACGCGGGTTTGTCGATACTGTCCGAACAGTGTATTAAGCTGCGACTGAGAAAGGATGGTGGCCATTTGCGTGGCCAGCGTTACCAGAAACGATTCTTCGCTCTCGTCAAACTGGCGGTGCTCGCGTTGCTGAACAACCAGCACGCCCAACAGCTGGCGACGGCTGATCACCGGCACGCCGAGGAAAGAGCGGAAGCGCTCTTCCTTTACGGAGGGGATATATTTGAAGCTGGGGTGACTTTGCGCATCGGCAAGGTTGATAGGTTCAGCCAGACGGCCCACCAGCCCGACAATCCCTTCGTCGAAAGCCAGCGCGACGGTGCGGCCACGCGGCTTTTTCAGGCCGCGCGTCGCCATCAGGTAATAGCAGCGACGGTCGTGATCGGCCAGATAGACCGAACAGACTTCGGTATCCATCGCCAGGCAGATTTCACTGACCAGAATGTCGAGCGCCTCGGTCAGCCGGGGCGCTCCTGCCACTTTCTCCACTATCTCGCGCAGCTGTATAAGCATATCTGAGCGGCTTACCCTCTCTTCCGCCGATAAGGCGTATTTCGCGGTACGGCATTCTCCTGCAGCGGCATCACCACGCTGGCGAACTCCTTCATCACCCGGCGATAAACGTCGCGTTTAAAGGAGACAACCTGACGTACCGGATACCAGAAGCTAACCCATCGCCAGCCGTCGAACTCCGGCGTGCTGCTGGTTTGCATGTTGATATCCGCGTCATTGCACAAGAGTTGCAGAAGAAACCACTTCTGTTTCTGGCCGATACAAACCGGCTTTGTGTCCCAACGCACCAAACGTTTTGGCAACTTATAGCGTAACCAGTTTCGGGTAGAGGCAAGGATGCGCACATCTTTGCGGTGCAAACCGACTTCCTCAAAGAGTTCTCGATACATCGCCTGTTCTGCCGTTTCGCCAGGGTTGATGCCTCCCTGAGGAAACTGCCAGGAGTGCTGGCCATATCTTCTGGCCCACAACACTTGTCCCTGCCTGTTACAAATTACGATACCAACATTCGGGCGGTAGCCATCATCATCGATCACTGGACTACCTCAAACTCATACTCGGATAGCCTGATTGTTTCATACTCCTTACAGACGGTAAACCACTGCTTTTGGGGCGTTACGCCCGGCGAATGCGGGATAACTTGGCACAATTGCAAAAGTTATAAACAGAAATCCCCTCTTTTACCCGATCTTATTCACCTTTTCTGTGGATATCTTTGTGCAGAACTCCCCTGGCCGTTGGGGAAAACTCTAACCGGCATTATCCAATCGAAGGTTGCCGATTAGTTTAACGTATTATAAATATTGGGATTTATCCAATTACCCCACCTGCTTCCCCCCTCTTTGATGGGGTACCTGACAACCTTATCAGACAGGTGGTGAAAGATCGAACATCGCTTTTTTTATCCACAGGATATGTTGCTATCCTGGACAAAAAATATAGCAGACCGGTTAAAAACGCGGCGTCAAGCCTGTAAATCGAAACAGTATTATTTTAAAAATCGACTTATCCCATTTTTCTGTGGATAACTACGTGTAAGATCCTGTTCATTGTCGGTGCGCAGAAAGGCATAACCTTTTTGATTTACCGTGCGCGCCCCCAAAGCGGCAAGAAAAAGCTGCGATTAATCATGCTATTATTGCGCTTTTCCTCAGGGGAAAACGCATCCCTTTTAAGACGAAAAATCACTGTTCATTTTTTAACCAATAGCGAAGAGCAGGCTATGCCAGACTATTTTTCTCCGGTTTTACCTCCGGAAAACGAAACCGCGTTACTGGAACGCGCACGCCAGCTGGCTGGCTTTACGCTGGGTGAGCTGGCGCTGCGTGCAGGGCTGACCATCCCACCTGACTTGCGCCGCGATAAAGGCTGGGTGGGAATGCTGCTGGAACGTTACCTGGGCGCCAGCGCGGGCAGCAAGCCCGAGCAGGATTTTGCCGAGATCGGCGTGGAGCTGAAAACCATCCCCATTGACGCTCAGGGCCGTCCCCTGGAAACCACTTTTGTATGCGTGGCCCCGCT
>DOOK01000202.1:4884-5780 GCA_003512805.1 Erwinia sp.
GAATGCGTGGCCCCGCTGACCGGCAATAGCGGTCTGGTCTGGGAAACCAGCCATGTGCGTCACAAGCTGGCAAGAGTATTGTGGATACCGGTGGAAGGCGATCGGGCGATTCCGCTGGCCGAACGACGCGTAGGTGCGCCACTGCTCTGGAGCCCGAGTGAAGAAGAGGAATTGCTGCTGCGACATGACTGGGAAGAGCTGATGGACATGATCGTACTGGGACAGGTAGAGCGCATTACTGCCCGCCACGGCGAAGTACTGCAAATCCGCCCCAAAGCCGCCAACAGCAAAGCGCTGACGGAAGGCATTGGCGAAAACGGCCAGCCCGTATTGACGTTACCCCGAGGCTTCTATCTGAAAAAAACGTTTACTGCGCCTTTACTGGCCCGCCATTTTTTACTGTGAAGCGTTAGCTGACCGGCATCCGGATGGGTATACTCTTCGTTTAACTTTCGTTTAGGATACAATGTTTGTATGTTTGACTGGATTGCCGATCCCAACGCCTGGCTGGCGCTGGGTACACTGACGATTCTGGAAATCGTTCTGGGTATTGATAATATTATTTTCCTTTCTCTGGTGGTGGCTAAACTCCCCAAACAGCAGCAGAATTCCGCGCGCCGTATCGGCCTGATGGGTGCCATGCTGATGCGTCTGGGCCTGTTGGCCTCTATTGCCTGGGTCATCCGCCTGACCACGCCGTTGTTTACACTGATGGACCATGCTTTTTCCGCACGTGATTTAATTCTGCTGCTTGGTGGGCTTTTTCTGCTGTGGAAATCCAGCATGGAGATCCATGAAACAATAGAAGGCGGCGAAGAAGAACATAAGAGCAATGTGCATTCTTTCGTCGGCGCGATTGTGCAGATTATGCTGCTGGATAGATCGGAAGAGCGTCG
>DOOK01000316.1 GCA_003512805.1 Erwinia sp.
CCGGTGGTAAACACCTGCAACGTAATGCCGGAAGCCATCTGCTGGGTGCCGCAGACAAAATCGCTGGCCGGTGTGGCCGCATAAATCAGGCCACGTTTGGTGGGGCGCTGGCCAGGTGAAAGCACCTCAACGATAGCGCTACGGCCCGATTTAGCGATAGAACCTAACGCCTTTTCAACCACGTTCGCCAGTCCGCCTTTTTTATTCCCTGGCGACGGATTAGCACTGCGATCGGTTTGGCCCATGTTCAGATAATCGTCGTACCAGGCCATTTCTTCGAGCAGGCGCTGACCGATTTCCGCTGTTGCCACGCGTGGCGTTAACAGATGTACCGCATCACGCACTTCGGTCACTTCTGAGAACATCACCGTCGCGCCGCAGCGTACCAACAGATCGGAAGCAAAACCCACCGCCGGATTGGCGGTCACGCCGGAAAACGCATCGCTACCGCCGCATTGCATCCCGACAATCAGCTCCGCTGCCGGTACCGTTTCACGCTGGCGCTGGTTAAGGCGCTGCAAATGACGTTCAGCGACCTGCAAAATATCGTTAACCATTGATTCAAAGCCAACATGCTTTTCATCCTGTAAACGCACCACGTCATGGTCATCCAGCGAAATAGCCTGCACGTCGGGCGTGCCTTCCAGAAGTCGCTCGGGCTGAAGTTTTTCACAGCCCAGGCTGACAATCATCACTTCGCCGCCAAAGTTGGCGTTTAGCGCCAGGTTGTGAATGGTGCGGATCGGCACCACGGCAGCGGGCGCGTTGATGGCTACGCCGCAGCCGTAAAGGTGATTTAACGCCACGACGCCGTCGACGTTAGGATATTTTGGCAGCAATTCGCGCTCAATAATCTGTACGACGTAGTCGACGACTCCCGCGACACAGTGCACGCTGGTGGTGATTCCCAGCAGGTTACGAGTCCCTACGCTGCCGTCGGCGTTGCGATAGCCTTCAAAGGTGTAGCCTTCCAGCGGCGGCAGCGCGGGGGGAATGTTGTTAGCCAGCGGCAGGCTGGCGAGATCCGGCGCTTCCGGCAGCACCACCAGCGACTCGTCAATCCAGCCGCCGCGAGCAATATCACGCACCGCATATCCGATAACTTCACCATAGCGAATAATATCGCCACCTTGCGCAATCGCGCTTAAGGCCACTTTATGACCCTGTGGAATATGTTCTTTTAATACCAGTCCGCATGAAAAAGTAGTGCCGGCCTTTAATCCATTGTTATTCACAACGATGGCGACATTATCGTTTTCGTGCACCTTTATATAAAGGGGAAGATCGTTTCTGGGAGTGTTCATCGCTCGACAAGTCCTGAGATAAATGAATCGGCACTGTCTTTATTTTAAAGGGAGGTAAAAAGCGTTTTTCGGGTGGAATTATTCTGCTGTGGGACAGTATAGAGAGGCTTAAGGGGGAAAACATTATGCAAATGTCCGACATGGCGCGGTAACAAGCGGGATATTTTCAGGCAAAAAGCCAGGCGACAGTGAGACGGTTCACAAAGAAAAAGGGAACGTGACCGCGCCCGCAGAAGTGGGTATTTCCGTGAGCCAGGCCGCAGCCAATTGGGCATGTGCCACAACATCCGTCGGTTTTCCCCGCTTTAACAGGGCGTTTTAACGGTGCTTTCACGAAGTGCCCTCCCTATACTTTTTGTCAAACGGGACGAGAGCTTTGAACGTTGTGATTATTCTGCCCCTTAATCGCTGTGTTTAACCTGACATCATTCTGATACCCAACGCGATGTGTATGCAGTCCAGAGTGAGTTTGCCTGACCGCTATATTTCAGGAGTGCATCATGGATTCAATCAGCAGTGCTGCGAGCACCGTGCAAAAAAGAACTAATGCTCGCTACTGGATAGTGGTGATGTTGTTTATCGTCACTTCATTCAACTACGGCGACCGTGCCACCATCGCTATCGCCGGTTCGGCAATGTCGAAAGACATTGGGCTGGATCCGGTTGGACTGGGTTACATCTTCTCCGCTTTCTCCTGGGCTTACGTCATTGGGCAGATCCCCGGCGGCTGGCTGCTGGACAGGTTTGGCTCAAAACGCGTCTATTTCTGGAGCATCTTCCTCTGGTCGCTGTTTACGCTGCTGCAAGGCTTTGTCGATCTGCTCAGCGGCTTTAGCATCATCGTTACGCTGTTTATGCTGAGATTTATGGTCGGGCTGGCGGAAGCGCCTTCTTTTCCCGGAAATAGTCGTATCGTCGCCGCCTGGTTTCCCGCACAGGAGCGCGGCACGGCCGTCGCTATTTTTAACTCGGCGCAGTACTTCGCTACGGTCATCTTCGCCCCCATAATGGGCTGGCTTACATCCGCAGTCGGCTGGGCGCACGTGTTCTGGTTTATGGGTGGGCTGGGCATCATCATCAGCTTTATCTGGCTCAAAGTTATCCACGATCCTAATGACCATCCCGGCGTTAATAAAGCCGAGCTGGAATATATGGAGCAGGGTGGCGCGCTGATCAATATGGACATGAAGAAAGCTGTCCGTAAAGTCAGCTGGGAAGAAAAGAAAAGCCAGATTAAGCAGCTAATTACGTCAAGAATGATGGTAGGTATTTATCTGGGGCAGTATTGCATCAACGCCTTAACCTACTTCTTTATCACCTGGTTCCCGGTTTATCTGGTGCAGGCACGTGGCATGTCCATTCTGAAGGCCGGTATGGTGGCCTCCATTCCCGCTATTTGCGGCTTTCTGGGCGGCGTGCTGGGCGGCATTATTTCC
>DOOK01000332.1 GCA_003512805.1 Erwinia sp.
TCAGCTTCCTGAACCTCCTGACGCGGTGACCGTGAAGTCGTTGTTCCGTGTCAGTGGAGGCGCATTATAGGGAGTTTCTGACGGCTGACAACCCCTATTTTTAAAAAACTTTTCGACCGTTGCTTTTTTATGCAAAACCGCGTTAAACCGCTAGTTTTTCGAGCTTTCCGAAGCCATAACGCTGTAAAACGGGCAGTAATTGTACAGCTTGTTCCGTCATTGTCAGACAAAAAGCGAGATTATCGTCCGTAGAGAAGACTTTCGGAGATTCATTTTCCAGCAGCCAGACGGTGCGGCGCGCAATAGCTGCGCCGGAGTCGATTAATCGTGTCCCTTCCGGCAATACCTGCTGTAGTTCATTCGCTAATAAAGGGAAGTGCGTACAGCCGAGTACCACCGTATCGGGCGGCTCTTTCATGCGCAGCCAGGGTTGCAGGATCTGCCTTACCTGATCCAGCGGAACCGCTTTACCCTGAAGCTTGGCCTCTGCCAGCTCTACCAACTCAGCAGAACCCAGCATTTCCGTTTTGCATTCTCCGGCGAAACGCTTAACTAACTCATGCGTATAAGGACGCTTTACCGTCCCACGCGTGGCCAGCAGGCCTACTACACCATTGCGCGTTAAGCGTGCTGCGGGTTTTATCGCGGGCACTACACCCACAACCGGGAAGGTAAAACGTTCACGCAGCGCAGGAAGCGTGACGGTGCTGGCCGAGTTGCAGGCGATAACCACCAGCGACAAAGGGTACAGACGTGTAACGGCAGTGACGATTTCAAGCACGCGCCCGACAATAAAGTCTTCGCTTTTTTCACCATAAGGGAAAGCGGCATTATCGAAGGTGTAGATATAGTGCAAATCCGGCAGCAGCTGCCGGATTTCTTCATAGACGGAAAGCCCACCGACGCCGGAGTCAAAGACCAGCACGGTGGGTCGCGGATTAGAAGGTGTAGCTGCCGCTGAGGTAATACTCCCTTCCTGGAGTTTGATAGCCATAAACTGTCTCGTAATCTTTATCAAACAGGTTGGCTATTCTACCACGAACGGTCAGGTGGGATGTGACCGGATACGAAACCGCGACATCCCATAAGCTCACGCCGCCAAGCTTTACAAGCCTGCCGCTGGGGTCCTGTGAATACTCTTTATCATAGCGCTGTCCCAGATATTGATAGCTGAGTGACCAGTCAAATGCATAGAGGGTGTAGTCTAGCTGGTACTTTACCTGCTGTTTGGCGCGACGCATCAGGATCTCATTGGTGTCGCCGTTACGCGCATCCGTATAATCATAGGAAAGCGTATGGCTGACCGGGCCGGTATCAAATGACGCCGTGGTTTCTACGCCTTTAATCGAGGCTTTATTAACGTTGTAGTAGCTGCTGGTCGCGCTGTTGTAGTCGATCAGACGATCGATTTCGTTACGATAGCCCGATACGTGCCAGGTCACCGGGCCTGTCAGGCCTTCAAAGCCCCCTTCCCACTGCTTGCTTTGCTCAGGATCGAGATCGCTGTTGCCACTGAAGGAACCGTAGAGCTGGCCAATAGTCGGTGCTTTAAAGGCAGTCCCGTAGCTGGCGATAAAACGGTAGCCTTCTGCAAACGTCCATGCGCCGCTGGTTTGCCAGGTGTTATGCCAGCCGAACTCCGAGTGATCGTCACCGCGCATCGCGCCTTCCAGCGTCACGGAACCAAACGTCTGCTGGGCCGTCGCGTAAAGGCCGGTATTGCTGACTGCATGGCTGTCGCTAACGTAGGCCGTGCCAGGTTCGATAGTTTGCTTCTGCCAGTCGATACCCCCACTAATGCTGCCGTTGCCCACCGCAATGTTATTGCCCCACTGCACATTGTACTGCTGTGAATCATCCAGCGTGGCAGAGGCGTCATATTGTCCCACTCCCGGACTGTAGTTGTAATCTTTGGTATGGCTATAGCTCGCGATTAGCTGAGAAGAATAAAGCCCGTTATTAAAGCGCAGGCCGCTGTCCCACGTCTGGCTGTAGAGCTGACGCGTATCGACATAGGTATCAGGCTTAACGTAGGTAGAGGAACCATCATAGGCCGTGCGGTTATCGTAGCCGTAGCCGCGTATAAAACCGCTGAACGCTTCAGTAAGCTGCTGTTCAATCGAACCGTAGAGCGTTTTACTCATAAAGCCATCGCGATCTTTCTGTCGTTCATCGCCGAAAGCATCCGGGTAATTCGCCACTACATCATACCCTTTGGTATAGGTGTAGTTGCCCGCCAGGGTCACGCGGGTGTTTTCTCCCGGCATCTGCTGGGTGGCCCCATCATAAGTTTGATAGCCATTCGACCCCATTCCTGCGGTCAGCGTGGTGCCAATTTTTTCTCGCCCGGTAATAATATTGATCACGCCGCCAATCGCGTCAGAGCCGTAGACAGCAGAGCGTGCGCCACGCACGTATTCAATGCGCTGCACCAGGGAAACAGGGATCTGGCTAAGATCGGAAGAGCCACTGATCCCGGCCTGATTAAGGCGGACGCCGTCAATCAGCACCAGTACATGACGGGATTCCGTGCCGCGGATAAAAAGTGAG
>DOOK01000184.1:0-1619 GCA_003512805.1 Erwinia sp.
GAGCATCAGCAGGTTTCAACGCAAATTATCACCATGCTGGGCAAAATGAACGACAGGACGAAAGCCCACCGCGAAAGGGCAGGGATAACGCACAGCGAACAAAAAAGGGTCCTTGAGGACGATGCGGTGAAGGTGGCATTACGGGCTGCGCAGAAGCTGCGTAAATGAAATTGAAAATCGTTACGGTTTTTGCCGACGGCCTTAATTCAGCCTGCTTCTGACTATTTAAGTTAGTGGACATTGGCCTTCCTGCTGCATCCAGGACATAAATAACCGACTGTCCATTGGACGGGCATAATAGTAACCCTGAATAAACATCACCCCACGCGCTTTCAGGTAGTGGAGTTGGGTGGCGTTTTCTACGCCCTCGGCCACAATTTTTAGTCCCAGCTTGTGGCTTAACGTGATGATCGCATCCAGCACCGGCGCTTCGCCCTTTGTTGACTCGATAGCGTTGACGAAGCCGCGGTCAATCTTCAGGTAATCCAGCGGAAAGGTTTGCAGATAAGAGAGCGAGCAGTGGCCGGTGCCAAAGTCATCAATGGCGATATGAATCCCTTCACTGCGCAGTAACTGCAGCTTTTGCACTACGTCTTCTCCGTCAGAAAGCAGGCTGCGTTCGGTCAGCTCCAGCGTGATATCCGGCCGGTGTACCGCCATACCCCGGGCAAAATAGCGCATATCCTCAACAAAATCATCATGCTGTACATGGGCGGCCGCCACGTTGATCGCCAGACGAAAATCTGGCGGCAGGGTCCACTGTTTTGCGTCTTCCAGCACCAGTTCGATCAAATGGCGAGTCAGCGGGATGATCATCTCCTCCGCTTCTGCAGCGCTGATAAACATATCCGGCCTGACCCAGTGACCGTCAGGCCGCTGCCAGCGCATCAGCACTTCAGCCCCGCTGACTTTGCCGCCAGAGATATGGTAAATCGGCTGGTAATTAACGGAAAACTCCCGATGGAGCATCGCTCGCCGCAGCTGGTCACGCGGCGAAAGTTTACGTTTCAGCCAGTTATTGGTCACGGTCATTAGCAGCAGTGAAAAAATCAACGCCATGGGCACAAAGGTAAACAGGCCCTGGCGCCAGGTAAAGGCAATATCGCTGGCGGGCGAAGTCACTTCGACCTCAATAGGGTAGCGGCGGGAATGTTCGCTTAGCGTTATCGCCTGCAGAAGACCCGACGGCGGCCTGTCAGCCGCGCCACCGCGCAGAGCAAAGCCACCGCCAAACTGCAGCTGAATATTGTTATCCTGGCTTTTGCCGACTGCGTTCATGACATCCAGCAGATATTGGCCGTCAATGACCACAAAAGTGCTGAAATGCGCGGGAGTGTCCTGCATAAAAATCACGGCCGGGCGGTCTTTTACCGCCCATGTTTTGCTTAACGACAGCATCCACTGTGCTTCGCGCCCGGCCGGGGGCTGGCGCTGAATAACGGTGGCGATATCATTACGCTGGCCGCCGAAAGCGGAAGAGCAGGTTACCCGACTATCGTGCATAACGCCTATGGAGCGGAAGTAGGGGGACAAGGCCGCGTGTTTTTGCAGCTTGTCATTGATTTGCCCGCAGGGCTGCTCCGGAACGCCCTGAAGTTCGCCGATGGTATCCCAGGCTC
>DOOK01000184.1:1732-2727 GCA_003512805.1 Erwinia sp.
GGCTCTGTCACTGATTGCTTCAGCATGGGCCAGCAGCATTCTCGCCGTCGCCGCCTGCTGCCGCTTAACTACCTGTCTGGCATCAATAAAAGTAAACAACAGACAAAGGAGCAGCGGCACCACGCCTGCAATAGCCAGCAGCATGCCTCTTTTTTCACTGCTTCTTTTCGGCTGATCCATTCATATCCCCTGTGAGTGGCTTCCCTGCACCCCTAAAAAGGTAAAGGTAGCATGACACCGAAAAAAAATTCAGGCGCACCCTCGCGTAGCGAATTTTAAATAATTAAGAGTTTGATCATCGCTTCCGCTATACGTTTCTTACAGGGGCGCATGCACCGGTGCGGCCCCGGACACCCATCACGCTGTATTCAGGGCGATTTTTTTGAAAATCGCCCTGTTTTATACCGCGCCACTTCGCGTCTGTATCATGGACGTGGAGTGGCGCGGTGCCAGCATATCGCCGCGCGGCTAAACCGCGCGTATTTGCACTCGCTTTTCACGATGAGTTTCACCCGGGAGGTCGCCCGGCTTGAGGAATGGCTGCGAAAAAATCCTTATAGAAATCACGTCACACATCCGGATAAAAGCCGAGCCACACGGGGCCGCTGCCAGCTATTTTTGCAATTTGGGTTTTGCTGTTCTGGGCGGCCTGCCGTTACCCAGCAGAATCGCCAGTTTGCTGCCGCCCGGCGTGGTTTCCATCAGGATTTTGCACACGCTGGTAAGCGGTACGGAAAGCAGCATGCCTACCGGCCCCAGCAGCCAGCCCCAAAAAATTAGCGATAGAAACACCACCAGACTGGACAGCCCCAGCCCTTTCCCCATGACGCGCGGCTCCAGCATATTGCCAAACACCATATGGACTGCGCTGAAGAGTGCCGCGACCAGCGCCGCTTCATAAACGCCGTTTAGCAGCAGTGCCTGAAGCGTAGGCGGGATACCGGCAATAATCGGCCCGATATTAGGGATGTAGTTTAAAATGAACGCTATCACGC
>DOOK01000371.1 GCA_003512805.1 Erwinia sp.
ACCATTCCCGTTATCCTGGAAATTATTGAAGATATGCGCGCGCTTTGCCCCAACGCCTGGCTGGTGGACTTCACTAATCCGGCCGGTATGGTAACGGAAGCCGCTATCAAATATGGTCACTGGGAAAAAACGGTAGGCTTATGCAACGTGCCTTTCAGCCATATTACTCAGGCCTGCGAACAGCTGGAGACAGAAGAAGCCGAACTGAATTTTAAGTTCGCCGGGCTGAATCATTTTCACTGGCACCGCGTCTGGGATAAGGCGGGGAATGAACGCACCGCCGAGCTGATTGATAAAATCTATGCGCCAGAACAGCGCGATCGCTCTGATGAAGGGCTTAAAAATATTCATCAGATCCCTTTCTATTACGAGCAGGTCAAACATCTTGGGCTGCTGCCGTGCGGCTATCATCGCTATTACTATTTGCAGGAGCCGATGCTGGCGCATGCCGTTGAAGAGTTTACCGGTTACGAAACGCGTGCCGAGGTAGTGAAAAAAACCGAAAAACGGCTGTTTGAACTCTATAAGGACGTGAACCTTAACTACAAACCAGCCGAGCTGAGCCAGCGTGGCGGCGCACACTATAGTGATGCGGCCTGCGATCTGATCGCCGCAATCCAGAACAACACGGGCAAACAGATGGTGGTCTCCACACGCAATAACGGCGCTATCGCCGATTTGCCTTTTGACTGCATTGTCGAAGTCACCGCGGCCATTACCGCGCATGGCCCGGAGCCTTTGCGTTGGGGGGCGCTGCCGCCTGCCGCACGCGGCATGATTCAGCTGATGAAAGCCATGGAGGAAACCACTATCGAAGCCGCCGTCACCGGCGATTACGGCGCAGCGCTCCATGCATTTACCATCAATCCGCTGATCCCGGCTGGCGATACCGCCATCAAGGTGCTGGATTCGTTACTGTATGCACATAAAGCGTATCTGCCCAAATTTGCTGAAAAAATAGCGCAAATAGAACGGGATAAACCAGAAATCGTTGCGTTTGTCGACCAGCTGCTGGCTGACCGTGAGGCGCATGCCTGATAGTCTTTGCCTGC
This sequence comes from Erwinia sp., assembly GCA_003512805.1. GTDB lineage: Bacteria > Pseudomonadota > Gammaproteobacteria > Enterobacterales > Enterobacteriaceae > Erwinia. The sequence goes on from DOOK01000371.1 coordinate 1,053, forward strand.
CGTCCATGCTGGTCGGCAGGCCTGTAAAACGTCTGATGCCTGCCCGATGTCACCGCTGTTCAGCTGCTCCCCTTGTTAATAAATAAAGGCATCATGCCTGCGAAACGTTAGAAAGAGGTGTTCTCTCTGGATCGGAAAGAAGCCATTCAACGTCGTGGCTGGTTTTTTGGCGCGCTCAACGATTTGTTTATTGCACTGGTTTTCTGACGGGAGCCTGCTGTTCTGGGGCGATTCACTGATGATCGGTAAGGGCTGGCTGTGTATGGCAGCACTATTCAGCTGTTAACGGCGTGCGATTACTGAATCCGTGCTTATAAAGCCGTTATAAAAGGCGCAATCTTGCTGTGTCAGGTCTTTGCCATGCTGATAAATGCTTGCGCCTTGATAAAAAAATCACGTGGGGGGTGCTCTGAAAATAAAATCAGTAAGAGCAATAGCCGCCTTTGTGATGGGAACCGGTACCGCCATGGGGGTGTTGTCCCTTAGGACAGGCAAACGCCGAGGCGGACAGCGTACCTGCCAGGGCAACCACTAAAAGCAAGATCGTTTTTCTCATCTCTGTTCTCTTTAGGTAACGAAGAAAAGATAATATACGCTTATAAATAGCAATAAGAATCCTGATAAAAAAACAGTATTTTTACGGGTGTCCTGCTGATGCAGCCCGGATGCATTGGCGGCTGTAAAATAAGCAGCCTTAATCAATAAAGACCCGTTACGCAAACATGACCCTCTGCTCCGGCCATGCTAAGAAAAAACCGGGCGGATCCGTTTTTTTTCACTGCTACGCTTAACGGACAGGAGGAAACTATGTGCGGACGTTTTACTCAATACCAATCCCGTGAGGCTTATCTGGAAGCCTTTAACACTACCCTGGCGCGAGATATCGCTTACGATCCTGAGCCGCTTGGCCGCTACAACGTGGCACCGGGTACGCGTGTCCTGCTCCTTAACGAGCGTGACGCAACCCTCCATCTTGACCCGGTTCATTGGGGATACCGCCCGGCCTGGTGGCACAAGCAGCCGCTGATCAATGCCAAATCGGAAACGGCGGCGACCGGAAAAATGTTTAAGCCGCTGTGGCACAGCGGACGGGCGATAGTGATGGCTGACGGCTGGTACGAATGGAAACGCGACGGCAGTAACAAGCAGCCTTACTTTATTTATCATCAGCGCAGCGAGCCACTTTTTTTCGCGGCTATCGGAAAAGCGCCGTATGACAAAGAGGATGAAGGTTTTGCGATCGTGACGGCCGCCAGCGATAAAGGATTGCTGGATATCCACGATCGTCGTCCGCTGGTATTGACGCCCGAAGCGGCGCTTGCCTGGATGAGTGGAAAAACCACCGCGGAGCAGGCCAGCGGGATAGCAAAAGAAGGGGCAGTACCGATCGACGAATTCGCCTGGCATCCGGTGAGTAAAGCTGTGGGAAATATCAAAAATCAGCGTGCCGATCTGATCGAGGAGGTTGAACCCGCCTGATGTTGTGGGCAGGGCGATAGGGTAGTGATTTGCGGTCAGACACGCGACGCCTAAAGCGTCAGAGCAGGGGCGGTAAGGTAACGGTTAACTGCATGCAGCCAGAGACGTGAAGACCGAAAGCATCAGGGCAGGGTGATATGGTTACGATTAGCCTCGGTCAGACACGCAAGACTGAAAGCGCCAGAGCCGGACGGTAAAGTGA
>DOOK01000367.1 GCA_003512805.1 Erwinia sp.
AGGTCGGCCAGCCACAGTGCCCAGAAAGTCGGCCACAGCAGAAGCAGCGAGCCGATAGGTTTATCAATACGCATCAGGCGACTGTAGGCCTGAAGCTTACTGACCGGTAACGTTTTTTCCATACTACTTCTTCCTTTCAGCCTGCACGGCGGCATAGAGCGGCGCAGGCGGTAAAAACAGTTCGGTCAGCAGCAGCGGCTTACCGGAAAGGCGCAGCAGCGAGCGGCGGCCCCAGAGGTCGTGGCTGCGTCCCGGCTCGATAAAATCGCGGCTAAGCGTTGAGGAGGCGAAAAGATAGCGCCCCAGCGGCTGGCTGCCAAGCTGTTGTAGCTTCTGCTCAGGCCCTTGTAAGGTAGACTCAGGGATAACGGTACGCCCCGCCAGCCAGGCTTGCCCGTCACCACACAGCAGAATTTCCCGCAGCCAGTAGCGTGGCTCCTGGGGCAGCAGCAGCACATCCGGCCCGGCAGCCTCCGCCTCAATAAACCCTTCACGCAGGATCTCTACGGTGACCTTTTCGCAGTGGCGTTCAAAACGTCGGGTCATGGAGTCTTCTTCCATCAGCCAGTCAAGCAGCGGCGGCGTCAGCTGGGGGGAAGAGAGTGGAAGCCATTCAAGGGCGTGCAGCTGCGCTAGCGCGCGATCGGTCATTGCGCTTCTCCGGACAGTAAAATGGGGCTAGCGTAGCACAAGGCAAAAGACGTTAAACAGGATTTTAAGCGGATGTGGAAAGCCGCCCCGGAAGGACGGCCTTCTGGCTTACTTGCCTGCTGCGTTAACGATCACCGTGATGGAGTGGTGGGACAGATCCCCCTTCCCTTCTCCGGCTGACCACAGCGCACCAGAAACAACGAGCACGATACCGCTTCAACGTGCGACCCTGCTAAAGACCGCTTCGCCACGCCACCAACGGAAATGTAACGGCGAATGCAAGCACTTGGACATGCCTGCGTTTACGGCCGTTGAACATGCTTTTTCCGGTTCGGTGCCCGCTGGCTTAAGGCGGCGAAAAGGGCCACAGATACTGCACGCAAAACAAATAATATGGGCGATTTACATACAAAAAGAGGACGCAAATATACAAGGAGTTGAACATGTCTGTGTTAAATAAGCCATCAACCTGCTGGTAAGGCGGCTTACCTGGGCCAGTAAAAAAACCGCCGTTAAAGGCGGTTTTTTTTGTTTCTGCCTTTGGGGCGAAAAGCTGTCGCTTCTTCAGCCCGCAAAGCGTCTTCATGCCTATTCGCGTTTCAGACGATTGCTGTTCGCCAGCCACAGCGTGACCACCAGGATCAGGATCGCGACAGCATAAGCCAGCGTGTCGAACGGATTCTTATGATCGACGATAATCAGCCGGATAATGGCCGTGATGCCAATATAGACAAAGTAGCGTAGCGGGAAGTGATAGCCGGACTGAAAGTACTTCACGATCAGCGCAATAAACTCAAAATAAAGAAAATAAATCACAATCCCTTCGATCAATAAATACGAAGAAGTCTGCTCGCCGGTGTTCAGCAACACGTTAGCCAGATGGAAGGTTTCTTTCCCCAAAAAAACGGCCAGAATACCGGCCAGCGAGATCAGCCCTACATTCAGCACCATCTGCAAAAACCAGGCAATACGCGTGGCGTTAATCATTGTTATCCTCTGCAAATACCTTTTTCCGTCAGCTCATCCTGACCGCCACAATATGCTTTAGTGTGAGCTGCTTCACAAGTTTTCCGCCAGTGCGGCGGGTTTATGCCTTTTTTCCGGTCGCCATTAGACGTTTAGCCATAAAAAAAGGGGCGAAAATTCGCCCCTTGCTGCCTGTGGCTACCTTACCGGAAGTCTTTATCCCGATCGGTAGTCATGTCGTAGAGCTGATATTTACGACCCAGCATCTGGCCGCCGTCACGCGTCAGCGGCGTCCAGTTGACCTGCGCCCGTCCGCGCGTCGGCGAAGCGGTAAACAGATCCATCGGAATAGAGATGTAGAAGCCTTTGGTAAAGTCACCTTCGCCATACTCTTCCGCCGAGACGTTGGTTTTCGTGGCGTAAGCGCCGACGATCACGCCGCTGTCGAACTGGCGGGAAACATCAAGCGTTGCCCCTTTGTCCTCGGCCAGATACTGGCCCACGCTTGCCTTCACTAAAACCTGATGGTTGAAGAAGGCCGGTCGCCAGTAGGCCGTTAAATTACCGACTTTTGCGTTGTAGTCGGTAAACTGCATCATATTGTCCCAATCACGCTGCTTAACGTAGTTGGCATCCACGCCGAAAGCCCAGTCGGAGTCGAGCGGACGATACAGAAGTTCACCGCCCACGCCGCCATACATCGTTTCCAGATAGCCACCGTAAACCTGTCCGTAGAAGCCATTGCCCAGATAGTGCATATAGTTGGCTTGCAGGTTGTTCACGTAAACGTTGTTATCAACGTAATCGCGGATATGGGTACGAACACGCGGTAGCGAAGAATCTGCCGGCGCGCCGTTGTAGGTGAACTTATCGTAATTGTTTGCCAGGTTACCGAAGACGCTGCCGTCTACCAGCAAATGATCGGTCAGCCAGTAGTTGGCGCTGGCCATAACGCCAACCTGATACAGATAGAAGCTTTCCGGGCCACCGACAGACTGGTTCAGCACTGGCGACAGGCTGGCGTTAAAGCGATCTGCGT
>DOOK01000331.1 GCA_003512805.1 Erwinia sp.
GCGGCCTGGTCGAAGGGATCGGCGAGCGTATCGAATCCCAGGCAGATCTGATTATTGAAGCCAACGACTACGTGAAGTCCATCCAGCCTAACGAATCTGAAAAAACCCGCTACGAGCAGGGCGTTATGGTGGCGATGGTGGACGAAAACGGCAAGCTGGTGCCGGAGCAGAAAGGCGAGCGCAACGTTACGCCTTGCCCGGTGCTGATCCGCAAAGGCCTGGATGTGGATAAAATCATGTCGATGCTGTCGGACACCTTTACTACCTGGGATTACCGTCACGGTAATTACTACTGATTATTCAGGGCGGAGCGGCGGCTCCGCCCTGATTCAGCGCCTTCTGTAGCGCGGCGGTAAACAGCCTGACGCGCGGCGACATCAGGCCGGCATCTTTGGTCAGTATCCAGGATTGATAAAGATCCATCTCCCATTCCGGCAATATCCGACAAAGCTTTCCTTCCTCCACGGCCTGCAGGGCAACGTAATCCGGCAAATAGGCAATGCCCGTTTGCGCTACGGCGGAATTGACCAGCGCGGTGCTGTTATTGGCACGAAACCGGCTGCGCACTTCGATATCCCGCTTCTGTTTCTCTTTGCGAAAAGGAAGGGAAATGGTGTGGGCCGGGCCGCGAAACAGAATAAAATCGTGACGCGTCAGATCTTCCGGCCGGGTGATAGCGCTAAAGCGTTCAAGATAGGCTGGCGCGGCGTAAAGCCCCCAGCTGATATCCATCAATGGCAGACAGTGCGGATGCTCCGGCCTGTCGCGGCGGATAACGACAGCCAGATCGATATTGTCGTCTACCAGATTAACCGGCCTGTCGGTAAGGTCGAGATCCACGCTAACGTGCAAATTGTCTGCCACGAACTGATTCAGCACCGGCACGATACACTGACAACCGAAGGTAACCGGCGCAACCACCCGCAGGCTGCCGGTAGGCTCCTCATGAAAGCGGCGAATAAAAAGCCCGGCGCTTTTTACTTCGCTGAGGATGCGCGCGCAATAGTGGTACCAGGTCATGCCGACCTCGGTAACGGTGATCTTGCGGGTGGTTCGCTGCAGCAGCTTTGCACCAAGGCGCACTTCCAGCGCGGCGATCTCTTTGCTGACCGCCGATTTGGACATGCCCAACTGTTTTGCTGCTTCGGTATAGCTCAGGGTTTCTGCCACGCGGGCAAAAATGACCATGGCTTGCAGGTTTTCGATGTCGCTCATTAGCGGGCAGACATCGCCAGTGCGCCGCCCGCAAAAACAAACAGGCTGCCGACGGCACGATTAAGCAGGCGCAAGCGCGACGGATTAGCAAACACGCCAGAAAGACGACGCCCGGCACAGGCATAAGCGAACATCAGACCGCAGTCCGTGATGGCCCAGGTAACGGCCAGCGTGGCGAACTGGATAGCATGCGGCTGGCTGGCATCCACGAAATTAGGGAACAACGCGGCGAAAAACAGCAGATCCTTAGGATTGCTGATGCCCACCATATAGCCTTTACGAAACAGTTTAAGCAGGCCGGGCATCGCCTGTGGCTGGTCGTTTACTACCAGACTTTCTGCCGGTGCGCTGTTACGCCAGGCGCTGATGCCCAGCCAGATCAGATAGGCTGCGCCTACCACTTTCAGCACGATGAAGGCGGTGGTGGACGCTGCCAGAATGGCGCCCAATCCCAGCGCTGATGCGGTCATCAGGGTCATCGCCGCCATCACGCCGCCGACCACCGTCGCCAGCGCCCGGCGTCGGCCATAGCGCAGCCCGTGCGTCATGCTGATTAACGCAGAAGGGCCAGGCACGGCGATGAGCACGGCAATAATACTGGCGTAAGCAAGCCAGAGATGGAGCGACATAGCACTATTCCTTGAATCATGAACAACGGGTAGTTTTCGAGTGGCCGTAGCTTAATGGCTGAGCAGAGGGAAGTAAATTGAGCTGAGACGGACAGGGGCCAGGAATGCGCGCCGCCTCGTAAAACTAAGCTGATTTTCTCTTCTGACGCCAGTACGATCGACAATAATTGCCTTAGCGGAGCACTCCGCCGCTGTGTCATAGCAATGAGGGTGGCAGTCACCGCAGAGACAGGCTGCTTCGGGCTGGCTTAAGAGAAAGCCTTGCGGGAAGATTGACGGGACACAAGTAAAGTACAATAAGGACAGACAGTCACAGGCAGAAAAATGCCAGCCTGCCGTGCATAAGCCCGTTTGGCGGTGAATAATACCCGGACTGTTTATAGTAGGAAAAGTATCCCGATAAAAGATATGGATATTCACTCATGGAAATTTCGTGAGCATAACCTGGCGACTTTATTTACTTCAGATGCTGTACTCTTTTCAGTCGTATTCAAACAGGATATCAGCCACCAGAAAATATTGTCGCTTCCGTTTGCATGGTCGTATTTTTCCTGTGCCAGAATCAGGCACTTTAAATATAAGAAAGATGAGAAAGTTCAATATTTTTTCCGCCGGAACAATAATTATATTGCTGGTTTTAGGTAAGCCCATTTTCTTCTGCTTGCCGATATGTGAGCAACAGATATACGGCTGAGAGCTGTCTGTCTGGCAAGGGTGTTGCGGGTGGGGAAGAATTTCATGTTGTTGTTTTATCTTTTTTTTTTATTAAGGTGTGTGAGGGTGATAAGCGATTTTACTCCTTCAGGGAAACAGGGGAATAGCTTTTCCGTCCTGGTTATTTATTTTTTGAAATATGATGTTATCTTCTGTCATATTTGCGCTCGTTTGCACTCTGAGACAGGAGTACTATACTTTGTTGATATGTAAAATAACCCGAACATGACATTGTCAATTACTGACATCAGGAGGTTTTTATCGCTTTTAATCATAACGACCTGACCATTGACAATAACCTGGCGGATTATGAAGCCTATTACCACGATTATGATGCGCTGGATATGCTGGCCGAGCCGCAGCCTGAACCTATTCGGGGAATGCCTGCGCCGGATATTCTGACGCCTTCCGATCGCTACCAGGAACTCTTTGAAGCCGTGCAGAGCGCGAGAATTTTCGCTGACAGCAAAACCTTTGCGGACTGTGCACCAAAAATCGAACCGGAGAGGATCCTTTATCGTTATTTTATTCAGCGCGAGCGGGAAAACTTTAACCTGTTGGCTTTCGTGCTGGAAAACTTCGATTTGCCAAAAGTTAACGACAGCCGCTATGTTGCCGATCCGGCAAAAAGTATGGGCGAACATATCGATTCGCTGTGGCCGGTGTTAACGCGCAAGCCAGAAAAACACTCTGAGTTTTCTTCACTGCTACCGTTGCCGGAGCCGTACGTGGTGCCGGGTGGCCGCTTTGGCGAAACTTACTATTGGGATTCGTACTTTAGCATGCTGGGCTTTGCTGCTGGTGGGCAAACCGAGCTGCTGCGCCAGATGGCAGATAACTTTGCGTGGATGATCGACACTTATGGTCATATTCCAAACGGCAATCGTACCTACTATTTAAGCCGCTCGCAGCCACCGGTCTTCGCGCTAATGGTCGAGCTGTTTGAAAAGGATGGCATCAGCCAGGGTCAGCGCTATCTGCGCCAGCTTAAGCGTGAATATGCTTTCTGGATGGAGGGTGCGGACTCGCTGACGCCTAACGAAGCCTGGCGACACGTGGTGATGATGCCGGACGGCTCGGTACTGAACCGTTATTGGGACGACCGTGATACACCACGCGATGAGTCCTGGATTGAGGACGTCGAAACAGCCAGGAATTCCGCCCGGCCTTCCAGTGAGGTTTATCGCGATCTGCGGGCGGGTGCAGCCTCTGGCTGGGATTTCTCTTCCCGCTGGCTGAGCGAGGCAGGACGGCTGGAAAGCATCCAGACTACCAGCATCGTGCCGATCGACTTAAACGCGTTTCTCTATAAGTTGGAAACGACAATTGCCCGACTGTCAGCACGTAAAAACGACCGGGCTACGGCGGAGCTGTTTCAACAAAAAGCCGTACGTCGCCGCGAAGCCGTAGACGCATGGCTGTGGGACCCGCAGGCGGAGCTGTACCGCGACTACAACTGGCGTAAGCGTGAAAAAGGCGCGTTCTCGGCGGCGGCGGTGACGCCACTTTATGTGGGCATGGCGAGCCTGGAGCAGGCGGCTGCTATCGCAACGGCGGTACGCTCGCATCTGCTGGCGCCTGGCGGCGTGCTGACCACGGTTGAAGAAACCGGCGAGCAGTGGGACAAGCCCAACGGCTGGGCGCCTATGCAGTGGATGGCGATCAAAGGCTTTAACAATTATGGCGAGGAGCTGCTGGCGAAAGAAATCGCCGCACGCTGGCTGCAGGTAACGGGTGCTACCTACCATCGTCATCATAAGATGGTCGAGAAATATAATGTTGCCGGCCGCGCGCCGGTATTGGCTGGCGGCGGCGAGTATCCGCTGCAGGACGGCTTTGGCTGGACAAACGGCGTAACGCGACGCCTGTTGGCGATGTATCCGGATATCGCGCCGAAGCGTTAAGTCCGGCGGTTAATTTCTTAAGGCCTTCCTCAGGAAGGCCTTTTTAATTGTCGCTGTGCGGAAATTAGTGTCATCAGGTAAAAAAGAAGCGTACAGCCTGTCCGTTGACCAGAGCAATAAACGGACCAGCACGCGAAAAAGCGTTTTACCATCTTTATTGACCCTGTTGCCGTGAGCAACCGTAGCCAATCTGTGGTAAGGCGAGGGCTGATAAAACCGGCACGGCATTATTCCTCTGTTGAGGAATGGCGGCGGTTATCCATAATCTGGTGCAGATTGGTTTCGATCCAGTCAGCCAGGCCGGTGATACGATCCCGCGCTTCATGGCCCAGCCCGGTTAGCCGATATTCAACGTGCGGCGGGATCACTTCATACGCGATACGCGCGACAAAGCCGTCTTCTTCCATAAAGCGCAGCGTTTGCGCCAGCATCCTTTCACTGACGCCGCCGATTCTACGCCGCAGTTCGCCAAAGCGCAGCGTATCGTCTTCCAGGGCGAGCAGTATTAACAAACTCCAGCGACTGGTCAGACGTTTTAGCACCTCACGCGAGGGGCAGTCGCGGTTTAACAATTCCCCTCTTTGCAGGCGGTCACAAAGCGAAGCAGCCATTTGATCACTTTTTTCCATACTAACAAACCTGTAAGTACTTACTTTTGGTTAGTGTATGGCATAGGCTAATTGAACACAACGCTTCCGGCACGGGCCGGAGGGGCTTTTGACGCTGAGGAGAATATGATGATTGCTGTAACGGGAGCAACCGGTCAGCTTGGCCGCCTGGTCATTGAGGCTTTATTGAAAAAAACGCCTGCCGAAGAGATTGTCGCCGTCGTGCGTTCGCCAGAAAAAGCGGCCGATTTAACTGCGAAGGGCGTTCAGGTGCGGCAGGGTGACTATAACCGATCGGAGACGCTGGCCGATGCTTTTCGCGGGGTGGAAAAAGTGCTGCTGATTTCTTCCAGTGAAGTCGGCCAGCGCGAGGCGCAGCATAAAGCGGTGATCGATGCGGTCAAAATGGCTGGCGTTAAACTGCTGGCTTATACCAGCCTGCTCCATGCTGACCGCTCGCCGATGGGTCTGGGTGGCGAACATCGTGCCACCGAGCAGATGCTCATCACATCCGGTATCCCTTACGTTATTCTCCGCAACGGCTGGTACAGTGAAAACTATGCTGCCAGTATTGCCCCGGCGCTGGCGCACGGCGTATTTATCGGCGCGGCTGGCGAGGGAAAAATTGCTTCTGCCAGCCGTCAGGATTATGCGGAAGCGGCCGCGGTAATCTTGACCCGCGAGGGGCCTGTCCATAAGGTCTATGAGCTGGCGGGCGATGAAGCCTATACGCTGAGCCAGTTTGCGGAGGAGATTGCTCAGGCCAGCGGGAAAGCCGTTCGCTATCAGAACCTGCAGCAGGCCGACTTTGCCGCCGTTTTAAAAGAAGCCGGTTTGCCCGAGGCGCTGGCGGAGATGCTGGCAGATTCGGATGCCGGTGCGGCTAAAGGTGCGCTGTATGATGAGAGCCGTACTTTGAGCCAAACTATTGGTCGGCCGACCACGCCGTGGCAGGAAGTAGTCAAAGCCTTTGTTGCCAAAGCCTGAGGCCGCACACGGTAAGATGGTCGTTACCAGACGTGCCGTGCCCGTGCTGAAAGCGCTAAAGGGATCCCCGGCTGGCTTTGTAGATCGTCGGGATCCCTGGCTGTTGACTAATCTTTTTGACAAAGCCGGTCAAATATCTTCACTATCGGGCAAACGGTTAATGCTGCACTATCCTTAAACATTCCTGGTGAAAATAAGGACAACCGGCATGACGTTAATTAAAAAAGTCGCTTTACCGTTATTAATCAGTTCTGCACTCTGGTCGCAATTTTCTGCCGCCGCGCCCGTTAATTATGCCATGGACAGCGCACATACGTCCGTCGTGGCCTCATGGACCCATTTTGGGTTTTCTCATCCAACGGCCGATCTGTCTGGCGTAACCGGCAATATCGATTTTGATGCAGCCAAAGTCAGCGATTCCAAAGTAGACGTGACCATCCCGCTGAACAGCATTGATACGCACGTAGACAAGCTGACCGAAGAGTTTAAAGGTCCCGACTATTTCGACGCGACCAAATACCCGAATGCGACCTTTAAAAGCACCAAAGTGGTCAGCACCGGTAAAAGTACGATGGATGTCCATGGCGACCTGACCATTAAGGGCATCACTAAACCTGTCGTTCTGCACGCGGTGCTGAACAAACAGGGTATGCATCCAATGGTGAAAAAGGAAGCTGTGGGCTTTGATGCCACCACGACTTTTAAACGTTCCGACTTTAAGCTGGATAAATATGTACCAGCCGTCAGCGACGACGTGAAGCTGACTATCACTACCGAAGCCTACGCGAAGTAATAGCCGCTTTTACTTTAAGGTGCCGACTCGCTCGGTACCTTAGAGCGGCTGTAGTGG
>DOOK01000347.1 GCA_003512805.1 Erwinia sp.
GGACCGGCACCTATGCTGATACCGTTCCGGCCGGGCGTGAAGGCGTGGTCAATAAAGACATTCACGGCAAGCTGCGCTGGGCATTCGCGACTCACCAGAACCTGGAGTTCAGTGCGGGCTATAGCCGTCAGGGTAATCTCTATGCGGGCGATACCCAAAATACAAACACCAGCGCGCTGGTGCAAAGCAAATATGGCGACGAAACCAATCGGCTTTACCGTCAGGATTATGCGCTAACCTGGACCGGCGTCTGGGATAATGGCATGAGTACGCGCAGCTACGCCCAGTACGAAAATACGCGTAACTCGCGCATCAACGAAGGCCTGGCAGGCGGAACGGAAGGGATATTTTCTGACAGCGGTTTTTCTACTATCGAACTCAATGACGTGTTGCTGCACAGTGAAGTCAGCATACCTTTTGAGTTTCTGATCAATCAAACGACGACTGTCGGCACCGAATGGAACCAGCAGCGTATGAAGGATGGCGCTTCTAATACGCAGGCTCTTTCTGGCGGTGCTATCAACGGCATCAGCAGCAGCAACCGCAGTCCTTACTCCTCAGCGGAGATCTTCTCGCTGTTTGCGGAAGACAATATGGAGCTGACCGACACCACTACGCTGGTGCCGGGCCTGCGCTTCGATCATCACAGCATCGTGGGCAATAACTGGAGTCCATCGCTAAATCTGTCCCAGATCCTGGCGGATGACTTCACGCTGAAGCTGGGCATTGCCAGAACCTATAAAGCGCCCAGCCTCTATCAAACCAACCCGAACTACGTGCTTTATAGCCGTGGGCAGGGCTGTGCTGCCAGCGCAGGAGCCTGTTATCTGATGGGTAACGAGGATCTGAAAGCAGAAACCAGTATCAATAAAGAAGTGGGTGTGGAGTACAAGCATGACGGCTATCAGGCCGGTCTGACCTGGTTCCGGAACGACTACCGCGACAAAATTGAATCGGGTTACGCGCCAACGGGCGCCACGGGCAGAACCGATATCTATAAATGGGAAAATGTGCCGAAAGCGGTAGTGGAAGGACTGGAAGGTACGGTTAACCTGCCGGTGACAGAAACCCTCAGCTGGAACAACAACCTGACCTATATGCTGCAAAGCAAAAATAAGACCACGGGCGATCGTCTGTCGGTCATCCCGCAATATACGCTGAACTCGACACTTTCCTGGCAGGCAACGCAGGAGCTGTCGCTGCAAACTACCTTTACCTGGTACGGTCGGCAGACGCCGAAGAAGTACAATTATAAGGGAGAAGCGGTAAGCGGAACGGAAAAATCAACGGTCAGCCCTTATTCCCTTTTAGGATTCAGCGGGACTTATGACGTGAACAAGTACGCCAGCGTGACGGTGGGCATCGATAACCTGTTTGATAAGCGCCATTTCCGCGAGGGCAATGCGCAAACCACGGGGAACTCGACAACCGGTGCCTATATGTATGGCGCAGGGGCAAACACCTTTAACGAATCAGGCAGGACGTATTACATGAGCCTGAATACGCATTTCTGATAAAAAGGGCAGGGGAGTTTCCCTGCCCCTTCTTTTTAATAATTTTGATAAATGTCTTTATACAAACGGCTTTCAAAGCGAACCAGCGGAATACGGCGCTGATTATAATTCTGCGGCGGTACCGCGTAGCCTGAAAGATATTGCACAAAGGCAACCCGCTTGCCGCTGGCGGTAGTAATAAAGCCCGCCAGGTTATATACGCCCTGTAACGATCCCGTTTTAGCCGAGACTTTACCGTCTACACCCGCCTCATGCAGGCCGCCGCGATAACGCAGCGTGCCATCGTAGCCTGCCAGCGGCAGCATAGAGATATAGTTCAGCTGCTGATCGTTTTGCGCAATATATTGCAAGACCTGCATCATGGTATCCGGCGCGATCAGGTCATGACGCGACAGACCGGATCCATCCACCTGAATGCTGTTACCCATATCAATATTGGCTTTCTGCCGCAGGATCTGACGGACAGCATCTGAACCTGCACGCCACGTGCCCGGCACGCCAAAACGCTCATGGCCGATGGTGCGGAACACCGTATCAGCAATCATATTGTCCGACTTTTTCAGCATGATCTTCAGCAGATCGTGTAGCGGTGCAGACTGGGTTTCAGCCAGCACGGTAGCCGGCGGCGTCGCCAGCGTCTGGCGCACCAGGTGTCCGGAATAGTCGATACCGGCCTGCTGCAGCTCTCCTTTCAGGATCGCACCGGCGTAGCTGGCGCCATCCTGAATAGCGAAAGCCAGCGGCAGAGGCTCGGCACGCTGGGTCATGCAGCCGGTCAGCGTAAAGCGGTTCAGCTCGCCAGGAACGACATCCAGCTCACAATATTGTGCTTCTGATGAACCACGCGCCAGCGTACGCACCTGGCTAAACATATTAACCGGATAAAAAGAAGCCACGCGAATAAAGGCTTTTTCACCGGGCGTCTGGGCGCTGTAAAGCGAAACAGAGAAACAGTTGCGATCCACGATAGCGGCGGCAGGTGGCGCACTGAAGCATTGC
>DOOK01000334.1 GCA_003512805.1 Erwinia sp.
TTCCCTGTGCTATCGCTTCGCCGTTCCCTACGCTGTTGCTCGTTGTTCCCTGTGCTATCGCTTCGCTGTTCCCTGCACTTATCGCTCACTGTTTTCTTGGGCTATCGCACTTCCCTGAACACTTTCTCAGCGAAAACGTGGACGATTGAGCTGTCTGGTATGCGTCTGCTTGTAATGCTTGTAGCCTGAAAAGATAATCAGCCCGAGACAGACGAAAGGCAGCAGAAAGTAGATCATAAAGACCTCCATTATTGCGGCAAAGCGCCGCGGTAAAGTGGGTTCAATGAGTATACTGAGTAGCATCCGTAAGAAGATCAACCCCGCCTGGTCCGGCGCCATGCTGCATTTTCACGCTTTCAGGACCAAAACTATTGCAGGGAAATTTGCGTAATATGAAGAAGAAATGGCTGTACTATCCTGTTATGGCAGCATTTATCCTGCTTTCCGGCTGCGACAGTCATCGTGAAACCGTTGGTGCTTCAGCGCTGGTGCTGGAAGGACGCACTATGGGAACATTCTGGAGGGTAAGCCTTGCCAACGTGAACCCGAGCCTGAAAAAAAATCTGCAAAAAGCGGTGCAGCAGCAGCTGGATAATGACGATCGGCAGCTGTCTACCTGGAAAGCCGATTCGGTGCTTTCGCGCTTTAATCAGTATCGCGGGAGCGATCCGCAGCCGATCGGCGACGATATGGCGGACATTATCACCCTGGCGCTGCGCATCGGTCAGAAAACACAGGGGAAAATGGATATTACCGTCGGGCCGCTGGTTAACCTTTGGGGATTCGGCCCGACCAAACAGCCGACCACCATACCGACGCAGGCGCAGATTGCGGCGGCGCGCGCGCTGACCGGACTGCAGCATCTGCGCGTGATTCAGCGCAGTGAAGGCGCCTATCTGCAAAAGGATCTGCCGGATCTTTATGTCGATCTTTCCACGATGGGGGAAGGATTTGCCACTGATCACCTGGCCCGACTGCTGGAAAAGGAGGGGATCAATAACTATCTGGTCTCCGTCGGCGGGGCGGTCCTGACCCGTGGCAAAAATGCCGAGGGCAAGGCCTGGAAAGTCGCTATCCAAAAACCTACCGATAAAGAAAATGCGGTACAGGCGGTTGTCGATCTGCAGGGACACGGCATCAGCACTTCTGGCAGCTATCGCAACTATTATGAGCTGAACGGTAAGCGCATCTCGCACGTCATCGATCCTGGCACCGGTGCGCCGATCCAGCACAAGCTGGTTTCCGCCACGGTGATTGCGACCACCGCATTGGAAGCGGACGGCTGGGATACCGGCCTGATGGTGCTTGGCGAAGAACAGGCGAAGGCGCTGGCGCTGCGTGAACAGCTGGCGGTTTACCTGATCGTTAAGCAGGGCAACGGTTTCAGCAGCTGGATGTCGCCGCAGTTCAGCGCCTTCCTACAACCCGACGAGCAATAACGGGCCTGTCCTGGGGCAGCGACCCGCTAAGGAGCCATTATGCTGGATTTATTTAGTGAAGAAGCGCCCTGGCTGGAGCCGCTGGCGGAAGGGGCCGCTATCTTGCGCAGGCGCGTGCGGGACGAAGCCGAAACGCTGCTAAGGCTGGTTGATGAGATAGCCGCGCAGAATCCTTTTCATCACCGCATTACGCCTGGCGGACATCGCATGTCGGTGGCCATGACCAACTGCGGCGATTTTGGCTGGTCGACGGACTCGCGCGGCTATCAGTACAGCGAATATGACAGCGTTAGCGGGCAGCGCTGGCCCGCCATGCCGGATCGCTTCCGTCAGCTGGCAGTAGCCTGTGCGCAAGAGGCTGGTTTTCCCCATTTTCATCCCGATGCCTGCCTGATCAACCGCTACGCGCCGGCGGCGAAGCTCAGCCTGCATCAGGACAAAGACGAGCAGGATATGCGCCAGCCAATCGTATCGGTTTCGCTTGGGTTGCCCGCCGTTTTTCAGTTTGGCGGTTTTGAGCGCGGCGACGCGGTACAGCGTGTTCTGTTGGAACATGGCGATGTGGTGGTGTGGGGCGGACCGTCGCGTCTGCGCTATCATGGCATCCTGCCGCTAAAAGCGGGCAGCCATCCGGCGACCGGCGCGTTTCGCTACAACCTGACCTTCCGCCGCGCTTTTCGGTAAACGAGAATTATTATTGCTATCGTCCCGCTTCTCATTAAACTGCAGGCTGCTCAGAATAACGGGATAGTGTGATGGAGTTACTTCGCGTCGTTTACCGCCAGTATCGCTGGCCCTTCGTGCTGGTTATTGGCCTCAGTCTGCTAAGCGCCGCGCTCGGTATCGGGCTGATTGCCTTTATTAACCGCGAACTGATTGTTTCGCTGAACGCCGGCGCCTGGCTGCTGCCCTCTTTTCTGGGCCTGTTGCTGCTGCTGATGGCGGTCACGCTGGCCTCTCAGCTGGCGCTGACCCTGCTTGGTCACCATTTTGTGTATCGACTGCGCGGTGAATTTATTCGCCGCATCCTGGACACGCAGATCGAACGGATCGAGCAGATAGGCAGCGCCCAGCTACTGGCCGCCCTGACCAGCGACGTGCGTAGCATCACGCTTGCCTTTGTGCGCCTGCCCGAACTGATTCAGGGCGTGATCCTGACTCTGGGGTCGGCCGCCTGGCTGGCCTGGCTGTCGCCGAAGATGCTGCTAATCACCGCGCTCTGGCTGGTCATCACTATCGTGGGGGGCTGGCTACTGGTTTCCCGAGTCTATCGTCACCTGGCGAAGCTACGGGGACTTGAGGACTCGCTCTACGCCGACTATCAGACCATTATTGAAGGACGTAAAGAGCTGGCGCTTAACCGCCAGCGTGCGCAGCAAATATACGAAACGGTTTATCAGGAAGACGCTCGCGCTTACCGCCACCATATTGTTCGCGCCGACACCTTCCATCTTAGCGCGGTCAACTGGTCAAATATCATGATGTTGGGCGCTATCGGGCTGGTCTTCTTTATGGCTAACGGCCTCGGCTGGGCCGATACGGCAGTGGCGGCAACCTATTCGTTAACGTTGCTGTTCCTGCGTACGCCGCTGCTTTCTGCCGTTGGTGCGTTGCCGACGCTGTTGAGTGCCCAGGTAGCTTTTAACAAACTCCATACCTTCAGGCTGGCTGATTATCAGGAAAGTTTTGAGCAGCCTGCCCCGGCGCGCGCATGGCAAACCCTGGCGCTGCGCGATGTGGTATTTCATTATGGTGACGGCAGCTTTGCCGTCGGCCCGATTAACATGACGCTGAAGCGCGGCGAGCTGGTCTTCCTGATCGGCGGTAACGGCAGCGGCAAATCCACCCTGGCGATGCTGCTGACCGGGCTTTATCAGCCGGTATCCGGCCAAATTCTGCTGGACGGCGTGCCGGTAACGGCAACAGAGAGCGCGGATTACCGGCGCCTCTTTTCTGCCGTCTTTACGGATGTCCATCTGTTTGACCGCCTGATCGACGCCCGCGGCGAGCCTGCCGATCCGGCTCAGGTACAGCTGTGGCTGGAGCGGCTGCAGATGCAGGACAAACTCCAGCTTGAAGGGAATCGCGTGCTTAACCTGAAGCTGTCAAAAGGGCAGAGCAAGCGGCTGGCGATGCTGCTTGCCACGGCGGAACAGCGCGATATTTTACTGCTGGATGAGTGGGCCGCCGATCAGGATCCGCATTTCCGTCGCATCTTCTACCGTGAGCTGTTGCCCTGGCTGAAAGAGATGGGCAAAACCGTTTTTGCCATCAGCCACGACGATCATTACTTTCTGCACGCTGACAGGCTGCTGGAAATGCGCGAAGGTAAACTAAGCGAGCTGACCGGGGAAGCTCGCGACCGGGCAACGCTGGATGCGGTAAAAAGTACCGGTACCTGATTGTTATTGATGCAGCGGGACGCCCGTGCCGGACGAAGGGTGGGGAAGGATAACCCAGCTGGTCAGCCACTCTTTATCCAGCACCACGCAGCCGGTAAAAAGCGTGCCAACGGGAAGGCAGGATAAGCCCCGGTTCAGCCGCAGCGTGACGTGAGTCAGTCCGGCACGGCAGTCGATGATTTCCGCATCGTTAAAGTGCATGAACTGCCGAAAAAACGGGAACAGCGCCTTATACAGACTCTCTTTCAGAGAAAAAGCGGCGGTAAGTGAGGTTGCGAAAGGCACGCCGCTGCGCTGCAACAGGCTGTATTCACGCTCGTTAATAATCATATCGCGCATCTCTTCCGCCGCCTCTGGCCGCATAATCTCTTCACAATCCACGCCGGGAAGCTTTCCTGCCGCCGTACTGGTCAGCAGAAGAGTGATGCAGGCGCGAGTATGCGACAGGGAACCTGCGATCCCCTCTGGCCAGACGGGTGCACGATCGGCATCGTTAACCAGCAGGAAATCGGCCACGCCAAACTGGCGCAGCGCTGCCCGTACGCAAACGCGGCTGACGAGGTATTCCGCCCGGCGTTTCGTCACGGCTCTGTTCAGATGCTCAGGGAAGGGCAGGCGATAATCGGCGAACAGAGAATCACGGTAAAAATCCGCATCGTAGCGGGCCTGTACCAGCAGCACGTCAGGATGGCCCGCCAGAGGAGAATGCCGGATTGTGTTGAAAAAAAGGTCTGTAGCCGGTGCAGTATCCGGTTCACCAGGCTGCGAACGATTGCAATCGGCACCCATCTTTTTCCCTGTTTGACAGTCAAAAACAGGATTTAAACAGGTTAGCGTGCCGATAGCAAAAGCGCGACGTATTACTTGTTAGGCGGAATGTGTAACCCTTTCAGGGAAACAACAAAGTGCTCGTTGCCACGGGAGATCTTCGCGCCGCGATCGCACCAGTGGCTTGCGAATCGAAAAAAGTCATCGCTGTCAATGTCATAGGCCAGTTCAACCTTGCTGATACCAGACTGCAGCATCTCTTCAGCGTCCCTGTAATTTCTTGCCTTAATCGTTGCCATGGGATTACCTGTGATGATTTTATTGCCTCGAAAAGTGTAGTGTCAGCCTATGTCAGCAATATGACAGTTTTGTTGCAGCGTTTGGCTTTAGGACTTTCGCCATGATCGGGCGGGCCGGAATAAAAGAGGGTAACTGACAGAGCGGCGTTTGAAGGGCTTTCCTAATCATTGTATTACAGGGCGGAAAGGGTTTTTTAATGATTTTTAAACGGCCTGGGTCAGGCGGCAGGCTCTTTGTTCAGCCTGGGCAGGCGGGACTTTTCAGAACTTTCTGCCGTCGCGCCCTAACCCAAACTGGCCTGAGGCCATTTTCGTAAGCTATTTAAAGTTAAGGTTATTTTTGTAAGTATCCGTAAGTCCGATGGTCAGCTTTTGTTGCGGCGCTTTTTCTAAGACTCCTCCCATGTGTTAAGTGTTGTTTATGAGTGCTATGTTGCCGCTTTTGCTTTTTTAGGCTAGCAGGGGTCACCATGGAAACGCGTATAAAACACCTGGATGGAATGCGGGGACTGGCAATACTGCTGGTTATCGGCTTTCATGCCTGGGCCAGATGGCCTGAATATCTGGGGTACGTTTCATTTACCAAAGATTTTCCTTTATTTGCCTGGGGCTATCTGGGCGTACCGTTGTTCTTTATGATTTCCGGGTTCGTTATTTTTATGACCCTGGATAAATCAAAAAGCTTTGTTAATTTTATGTTTAAGCGCTGGCTGCGGCTTTTCCCGGCCATGCTGATCGTGACGCTGCTGATCTTCGCCACGGCCAGTTTTTTTAGCGAAAGACCGCTCGGCGTGCCGCATCCGGCCAACGCCATTCCGGGCCTGACGTTTATCAGTCCGGAGATACTGCAGTATTTGACCGGCATTACCTTCAAACCGCTGGAAGGATCGTTCTGGTCACTCTATGTTGAGGCCGCGTTTTATATCTTTATTGGCGCCGTCTATTTTACGCTGGGCAGAAAATACTGTCTGCCATCCCTGCTGGTGCCGATGTTTCTGGTGGCGGGCGCTTCCGTCTTTAAAATGATCGGTCATCCGGCCATTGCGGATTTTGTGTCCAAGTTCGGCTTTATCCACTATTCGTGGTTTATGATCGGTTGTCTGGTGTATGAACGGCTGCATCAGCGCGATGCCAAATTCCATTACGCACTGGTGCTGGTGGCCGTGCTGATTAACTTCAGCTACTACATCAAAAATAACGGTTATATCGTTGTTTTACCGCTGCTGCTGATGCTGGCACTTTTCATCGTCAGCTTTTACAGCCGTTTGCTGGAACGCCTGCTATCAGGAAAATTCCTGACGCTTACCGGGTTTATCAGTTACACCATCTACCTGCTGCATGAAAACATGCTGATTGCTACGTTAAGGAAGCTGGAGCGTCATATCAGCAATGATTACGTGATGGTCTTTATGCCGATAGCTGTGGTGGCTGCGCTGTACCTTGTGGCCTGGTTAATCACTAAATATATTGAGCCGGTCGCCAGAGACACGCTGAGAAACCTCATTTTGTTCCGGGGTAAAAAGAAAGCCTTGAA
>DOOK01000421.1 GCA_003512805.1 Erwinia sp.
CGACTATTCCGCTGAGCGTGGAAGCGCAAACCCGTCGTCTGGGTATCCCGGAATCCATTGCCAGTTTTGCCGCCTCTTTTGGTGCCACTATCGGCCAGAACGGCTGTGCAGGCCTTTATCCAACTATGCTGGCAGTGATGGTCGCGCCCACGGTAGGCATCAATCCGTTCGATCCGGTCTGGATTGCCACGCTGGTTGGTATCGTCACGCTAAGTTCTGCTGGTGTAGCGGGCGTGGGCGGCGGCGCAACCTTTGCCGCGCTGATTGTGCTGCCAACTCTGGGTCTGCCGGTCACGCTGGTGGCGCTGTTGATTTCGATTGAACCGCTGATCGATATGGGCCGTACCGCGCTTAACGTTAACGGTTCGATGACGGCAGGTATGCTGACCAGCCAGTGGCTGAAGCAAACCGATAAGTCTTTGCTGGACGCCGAAGCGGATAGCGAAGGCGAGCTGGCCCACCGTTAAGGCCTGAATCGCTTCTCTCTTTCAGGGCCGCTTTGCGGCCCTTTTTATTGCCTGCTCAACATAACCTTGCGGTTTCCGGGCGTACCTCGCGCACTGTTCTATAGTTAATGGTTAGAAACACACTTCACAGGAGCAAGTGAGCATGTCGAAAGAAACCGATAACAAGGAAATCACCCATAATGCCCCGCTAACCGGGCCGGATTCCGCCAGGCCGGGAATGGACTCGCTGGCACCCGGCGATGGTTCGCATAAGCCACTTTCTGAGCCGACGCCGCCCGGCAAGCAACCTACCGCGCCCGGTAGCCTGAAGTCGCCCGATACCCATAACGCCAAACTGGATGCGCTGGAAACCTTCCGTAAAGGCGGTGAAAACTTCCCGCTGACGACGAATCAGGGTACACGCATTGCAGATGACCAGAACTCGCTGCGCGCCGGTACCCGCGGCCCGACGCTGCTGGAAGATTTTATCCTGCGCGAAAAGATTACCCATTTCGACCACGAACGCATCCCGGAACGCATTGTCCATGCCCGTGGCTCGGCGGCGCACGGCTATTTCCAGCCTTATCGTGACATGAGCGATATCACTAAAGCGGATTTCCTGCGCGATCCTGAAAAGCAGACGCCGGTCTTTGTGCGGTTTTCTACCGTTCAGGGCGGGGCAGGCTCGGCAGATACGGTGCGCGATATTCGCGGCTGGGCTACCAAGTTCTATACCGATGAAGGGGTCTTTGATTTAGTCGGCAATAATACCCCGGTCTTCTTTATTCAGGATGCGCACAAATTCCCGGATTTCGTCCATGCGGTAAAACCTGAGCCGCACAATGAAATCCCTCAGGGCCAGAGCGCCCACGACACCTTCTGGGATTACGTCTCGCTACAGCCAGAAACGCTGCATAACGTGATGTGGGCGATGTCAGATCGCGGCATTCCACGCAGCTATCGCACTATGGAAGGTTTTGGCATCCACACCTTCCGTTTTATCAATGCCGAGGGTAAAGCGACCTTTGTGCGCTTCCACTGGAAACCCGTAGCGGGCAAAGCTTCGCTGCTGTGGGATGAATCGCAAAAACTCACCGGACGCGATCCTGATTTCCATCGCCGCGACTTGTGGGAAGCCATTGAGGCAGGCGACTACCCGGAATATGAGCTGGGTGTGCAGCTGATCCCGGAAGAAGACGAATTTAAATTCGACTTTGACCTGCTGGATGCCACCAAACTGATCCCTGAAGAGCTGGTCCCGGTTCAGCTGGTCGGTAAGATGGTGCTTAACCGCAATCCGGACAACTTCTTTGCGGAAACAGAACAGGTTGCTTTCCACCCAGGCCACATTGTACCTGGACTGGACTTCACCAACGATCCGCTGCTGCAGGGCCGTCTGTTCTCCTATACCGATACGCAGATTAGCCGCCTCGGCGGGCCTAACTTCCACGAAATTCCGATTAACCGTCCGACCTGCCCTTACCATAATTTCCAGCGTCAGGGCATGCACCGTACGGATATCGATACCAACCCGGCTAACTACGAGCCGAATTCTATTAACGACAACTGGCCGCGCGAAACCCCACCGTCACCGCATCGCGGCGGGTTTGAAAGCTATCAGGAGCGAATCGAAGGCCATAAAGTTCGCGAACGTAGCCCTTCTTTCGGCGAATACTATTCGCAGCCGCGCCTGTTCTGGAACAGCCAGACACCGGTTGAGCAACAACATATTATCGACGCTTTCTCTTTTGAGTTGAGTAAAGTGGCCCGTGTCTATATCCGCGAGCGCGTGGTGGATCATCTGGTGCGTATTGATGTTTCACTGGCTAACGGCGTGGCGGAGAACCTGGGTATTGCGCTGTCCGATGAGCAGATGCATACCGCGCCGCCGAAAGACGTTAACGGTCTTAAGAAGGATGCCAGCCTGAGCCTTTACGCCGTCCCTAGCGGATCGATCAAGGGTCGTCAGGTTGCACTGCTGGTCAGTGATGGCGTGATGGCGGCAGACGTGCTGGCTATTCTGCAGGAGCTGAAGGCGCAAGGCGTGCACGCCAAGCTGCTGGCGCGGCATATGGGCCAGGTTCGTGCCGACGACGGTTCCAACCTGCCAATTGACGCCACTTTTAGCGGCCTGCCTTCGCTGACGTTTGATGCAGTGATCGTGCCGGATGGCAATATCGACGCGCTGTTGCTCAGTGGCGATGCCCGCTACTTCCTGCTGGAAGCCTATAAACACCTGAAGGTGATCGGCCTCAGCGGTGATGCTCGTCGCTTTAAGTCCCAGTTCGGCTTAGGCGACAGCGAGCTTGAGGAAGGCCTGATTGAAGACGATAAGGCCGAAGGTGTCCTGATGAGCGAATTCCTGGCCGCTATGGCCGCTCACCGCGTCTGGTCGCGCAGCCAGAAAGCGCTGAGCGTGCCGGCTTAATTCGCCGCTCTTTTGTTCACTAAAGGTGCAGCCGTTAACGGCTGTGCCTTTTTATTTAGCACTCCCTGCCCGCTCACCACACGCAAATCGCTTTTCGCGCCCGCTCCCGTCTGAACCGACACTGTGGCATCGAACTTGCTTCTTCTCCCTACCATTCTTTGTTTAGGAGAAGCGCCATGAGCGTTGACACTCGCTATCGCTACCGCATTTTCGCCATGCTATTTTTTATCGCGCTAATTAACTATATCGATCGCGGCGCCCTCTCCTTCGCCGCAAATGCCATTTCTGACGAGTTCCATTTCAGCAAAACCGCGTTGGGCGTGGTGCTGAGCTACTTCGGCTTTGGCTATCTGTTCGGCTCGCTTTGCGGCGGATTTTTGGCCGATCGGCTGGGCACAAAAAAAGTCTGGCTGCTGGCGGGCATGCTCTGGTCACTGCTGGAGACAGGCACAGCTTGGGCAGGCGAGCTGGGCGTGGCGCTATTTGGCGGCTCGGCCATTATGGGCTTCGCCGTTATGCGCATCCTGTTCGGCTTTGCCGAAGGCCCTGCTTACGCGCTGATGAACAAAGCCATTGCGCACTGGGCGCCCGACAACGAGCGCGGTATAGCGCTGGGTATCGGCCTTTTGAGCACGCAGGTGGGCGCACTGCTGACGGCACCCATAGCCGTGGGTCTGCTGTTGCTGACCCACGACTGGCGGCTGATGTTTATCCTGCTGGGCGTGTTCTCACTGATCGCCATGCTGATTTTCGCACGGGTTTTCACCGACACTCCGCTACAGCAGCCCCGTACCAGCCAGGCGGAACGCGAACTGATCGGGCGGGGTCAGCAGCAAAATATAGCCGGGCCGCGCCTGCCCTGGTGGCGCTTTTTTACCAGCCGCACGCTGGTGTGTAACGCGCTGGGCTATTTCGCTTTTCTCTACGTCACTTTTACCCTGGTCACCTGGGGACCAAAATATTTGCAGGACAGCTTTCACTACGATCTCCACTCGCTGTGGTATGTCGCGATGATCCCCTGGAGCGGTGCCTGCATTACCGTGCTGCTGGGCGGCAGGCTCGCCGATACGCTGCTTAAGCGCTCCGGTAATCTGCGGCTGGCCCGCAACGTTTTTGCCGCCGTCGGGCTGCTCTGTACCGGGCTGTGCTTTATGGCAATCCCCTGGATGGCTTCCGCTGCCGGTATTATTTTGCTGATGACGCTGGGTAACGCGCTAAACGCGCTGGTGAATAACGTTTACTGGTCGGTGGTGATTGACGTCACGCCGAAATCCACTGTCGGCACCTATAGCGGCATGACGCTGGCGATCGCCAACCTTGCTTCAATTCTCTCGCCCATGCTGAGCGGCTGGCTGGCCGAGCATTTTGGCTATAACGCCATGTTCAGCGCGACGGCGGTCATCGCTTTCGGCAGTATGCTGGCGATGACGCTGCTGCAACCGGAGAAAAAATTAATGGCAGCCTCGCCTGTGGAAGCCAATCTGGTAGCCAACATGGAGGCGGAGTTAAGAATACGTTAAGCAGTGTAAGCAACCCGCAACAGGCGTCGGCTGCCGCTTGTGTTTTCACTGGCCCGGAGTAATGTTAGCGACAGTGAGAACCAGGAGACACTGTATGAAAAAGGGGATAAGCACTCTGTTTGTCTTAATGCTGCTGTCGCCCACGCTGGTTTCAGCGCACCCTGGCGGCTGGGGACCCGGGCCGGGTTGGGATCGCGGTCACGGTTGGGATCGGGGTCATGGCTGGGATCGCGGCCACGGTTGGGATCGGGGACCCGGGCCAGCAAGACGCTCTTTCCTGCCGGAAGCGGCAGCGGCGGTGATCATTGGTGGCCTGACTTACTATGCGCTCAACGGTAACTACTATCAGCGCCAGCAGGACAACACTTATGTGGTGGTGCAGCCGCCGGTAGAGCGCTTCAGCAGCGACATGCGCGCGCTCGATTACAATGGCGAACGCTTCTACGTGCAGGAAGGTCATTACTATCGTCGCGATATCGACGGACGCTATCTGGAAGTCCCGCGACCGCCAGGCCTGTAGGGACAGACGTAAAAAAACCGGCTAAGGCCGGTTTTTTCTTTACCACATCAGGACCGCATCAGGTGATTACTGATTAGCCTGTGGATCGGTGTCGTACTCTTTACAGCTCTGGAAGCCGTAGTTCATCACGCGGCCGGTGTCGCTATAGCTGACAAAATAGGTCTGCTGCTTACCGTTACGCTGGCCAAGCACGTAGGTCTGGCAGGTGCCGCGCGCGTGTACCATGGTGATTTCAGTAGAAGGTGGACCCGCGATGTCGCGAACCTGCTGACGGGTCATGCCTTTTTTCACGTCCTGTACAACAGGTTTGGTGACGTAGCTTTCCGCGCGATCATAAGCTGAACAGCCGGATAATACAGCAAGCGCCACTGCCGCACCGATAAGTCCTGTTACCTTGTTCATGTTTTTTATTCCTCATTTATTGTCCATGTCGCTCTAAGCCTGGAACAGAAAGTCAGAGTTATCAACTTTATGGCCCAAAAAAGGCCTTACGCTGGCCGAATAAAGCCGTTTATAATGGCAAAATTGAGAATGAACGCTCATTCTCACTCTACCCTGACGCTTTTTGCTACTGCCCGACACGAGGAATAATGAGCTCAACCAAGC
Organism: Erwinia sp.; assembly: GCA_003512805.1. GTDB lineage: Bacteria > Pseudomonadota > Gammaproteobacteria > Enterobacterales > Enterobacteriaceae > Erwinia. The sequence continues at coordinate 5,521 of DOOK01000421.1, forward strand.
TGACCCGTGACGCCCGCCATCGGCAGCGTCAGGATGACATCATTGCCGCCGGTCGCCGCTGTTTCCGTCAATCCGGTTTCCACGGCGCCAGCATGGCGCAGCTGGCTACTGAAGCGCAGCTCAGCGTCGGCCAGATTTATCGCTATTTCGCCAGTAAGGATGCTCTCATCGAAGAGATGGTCAGGCGCATCATCGATGCTCGCCTGCAGCATATTAACGATACCGCTACGGCCGATCTGCCTCGCCTGCTGGCCTGGCGCCATGCGCTTAACGAGGACGACGAGGCGTTAATGAAAGAAGTGGCAGCTGAAGCCACCCGCAATCCGGTTGTGGCCCGCATGATGGCGGACGCCGACCAGCGCATGTTTACCCAGGCCTGCCTTAACGTAAAGCGCGACCACCCCTCAATGAGCGATGAGCGTGTCTATGCCTGTGTAGAGGTGATTGCGGTGCTGACGGAAGGCACGGCCTGGCGTCGTTTGACGCCGCAGAAAGCGTCGGCGGAACAGCTTCATACGCTTTACCAACACATCAACACACTCCTTTTCAGGACAGAAGATTTATGACACCTGCTCATCCCAACCGTTTTGGCTACGCCATCACGCTCGGCCTGCTGGCGGCGCTCGGCCCGCTTTGCATCGACCTGTATCTCCCCGCGCTGCCCGCACTGGCTCGCGACCTGGCTGCGCCGACCGCTACCGCACAGCTCAGCCTTACTGCCGGTCTGATCGGCCTTGGAGCCGGCCAGCTGATTTTTGGCCCCATGAGCGATAAATATGGCCGCATCAAACCGCTGCTGCTGTCGCTGGTACTGCTGCTGATCGCTTCTGTCGGCTGCGCGATGGCGCAAACCCTCGATCAGCTGCTGCTGGCTCGCCTGTTTGAAGGGCTTTCCGGCGCGGGGGGCGCGGTGCTTTCGCGCGCTATCGCCAGAGATATGTACAGCGGCCACGACCTGACGCGCTTTTTTGCCTTACTGATGTTGGTGAACGGCCTTGCCCCGGTTGCTGCCCCCGTACTGGGTGGCGCGCTGATGGCGCTGCTGAGCTGGCGCGGCCTGTTTATGGTCATTGCGGTGATTGCGCTGCTGCTGCTTATTTTGGCACGCGTAAAACTGCGCGAAACGCTGACCCCGGAACGCCGCAGTCAGGGGAGCCTGTTTTCCGCCTGGGCCGCGCTGGGTCAGGTGGCCACGCACCGCCCCTTTATGGGCTTTTGCCTGACTCAGGGGTTTATGATGTCCGGCATGTTTGCCTACATCGGCGCTTCGCCTTTTGTTCTGCAGCAGATTTATGGCCTTTCGCCGCAGGCGTTCAGCTTCTGCTTTGCCGCTAACGGCATCGGCCTGATTATCGCTTCGCAAACCAGCGCCCGCCTCAGCCCTTTATGGGGAGAATATCGCGTAGTAAAAGGCGCGCTGGTGCTGGCCTTTGTCTCGTCTGCCAGCCTGCTGGCTGCCGGTTTAAGCGGCGCCGCCCTGCCCTTCGTGTTGGTCGCGCTGTTCTTTAGCGTGGCGAGCAACGGTGCGGTCGGCGTGGCTGCCGCGTCGCTGGCGATGCAGAGTCAGGGTCACCGGGCTGGCAGCGCCTCCGCCGTCCTGGGCGTGGTCATGTTTACCCTGGGTGGTATCGCCGTACCGGTAACGGGCATTGGCGGTACCTCGGTGATGACCATGACCGCGACCATTTTTGGCTGCTACATGCTGGCGATAATCCTGTTCGTTTTTCTGGCGCAAAAACCGAAAAAGCCTGATTAATCAGCAAAAGGCGGGTAAACAGTAGGTTCTGCCTTGTCGTTTCACGCCTGGCACGTTAGTTTTAAGACAGAGGTTTTTGGCAACTGCCCTGACACTAAATCTGAGGAGAGGTAAATGGCTCTGCAACAGGAAATTATCGAAGCGCTGGGGGTGAAACCCACCATTGATGCGCAGCAGGAAATTCGCACCAGCGTCGACTTTCTGAAAGCGTACCTGAAGGCTTACCCGTTTATTAAGTCACTGGTGCTGGGTATCAGCGGCGGTCAGGACTCCACGCTGGCCGGTAAGCTAAGCCAGCTCGCCATCAGCGAACTGCGCGAGGAGACCGGCCAGGAATACCAGTTTATTGCCGTGCGCCTGCCTTACGGCAACCAGGCGGACGAGAAAGATTGCCAGGACGCGCTGCAGTTTATCCAGGCTGACCGCGTGCTGACGGTCAACATCAAAGAGGCGGTGCTGGCCAGTGAAAAAGCGCTACGTGATGCAGGCATCACCCTTTCCGATTTCGTGCGCGGCAATGAAAAAGCGCGCGAAAGAATGAAGGCTCAGTACAGCATTGCCGGCATGACTTCCGGCGTGGTGGTGGGAACCGATCATGCGGCCGAGGCGGTAACCGGTTTCTATACCAAGTACGGCGACGGCGGCACGGATATTAATCCGCTGTTCCGTCTGAATAAGAGCCAGGGTAAGCAGCTGCTGAAGGCGCTGGGCTGTCCGGAGCATCTCTACCTTAAACAGCCAACGGCTGACCTGGAGGACGATCGTCCCGGTTTACAGGATGAAGTGGCGCTGGGCGTAACCTATGAGATGATCGACCAGTATCTGGAAGGCAAAAAGATTGCCGACGACGCGGCGAAGATTATCGAAGGCTGGTATCTGAAAACCGAGCACAAGCGCCGTCCGCCGATTACCGTATTTGATGATTTCTGGAAAAAATAAACCCGACGGGCGATCGTCAGATCGCCCACGTTTTGCGTTCTGTTCCCCGCTTTCCGCCTCTTTATCATCGGCCCGCTGCGATTAACAGCGCGATCCGACTCTTTTTTATCCAGCAAACGCCTGATACACTGTATAAGCAAACAGTAAGCGGAGTGCAATGTGGTCAGACGTCCAGCCAGCCATCGCCTGTCATTTGAACCGGCGGCAATTTATCAGTATCCCGAACATTTGCGGCCCTCTCTTGAGGGGCTGCCTTCCCTGCCCGGCGTGTATACCTTTCACGGCGACAGCGAGTCTCTGCCGCTTTATATCGGTAAAAGCGTCAATTTGCGCAGCCGGGTCATGTCGCATTTCCGCACGGCGGACGAGGCAAAAATGCTGCGTCAGGCACGTTACGTCAGCTATATCACCACGGCTGGCGAACTGGGTGCGCTGCTGTTGGAAGCGCAAATGATCAAGGTTCAGCAGCCGCTTTTTAACAAACGGCTGCGCAAAAACCGTCAGCTTTGTTCACTGCTGATAAACGATCTGAAGCCCAGCGTGGTCTATGCCAAAGAAGTCGATTTTTCCCATACTTCCGATCTGTTCGGCCTTTATTCCAGCCGCCGCTCCGCGCTGGAAACGCTGCAAAAAATCGCCGACGAGCAGCGGCTTTGTTTGGGCCTGCTGGGGCTGGAAAACGTCAGTAAAGGTCGCGCCTGCTTTCGCGCCAGCCTGGGCCGCTGCGCGGGCGCCTGCTGCGGTAAAGAGACGCCGGAAGCTCATCACGAAAGGTTGCTGGCCGCGCTGGAGCGCGTGCGCGTACAGTGCTGGCCCTGGGACGGCGCGGTCGGCGTGGTGGAAGAAGGTCCGCTGAAAACGCAGATCCACGTCATCAATAACTGGTTTTACCTGGGATCGGTGGATGAGATTAGCGAGGCGGGCAAGCTGACCTCCACGCCGCAGGGCTTTGACAGCGACGGCTACAAAATTCTCTGCAAACCCATCGTCAGCGGCAAGTTCCCGATTATTCCGCTGGGCTGACCGCACGTCAGGGATCACAGTCAGATAAACAAAACCGCCGGGGCTGTCCCCTGACTCAGGGAACACCCTCGGCGGTTTCGCCTCTCGCCTGCCGGGCAAGGAATCTTACCCGGCGATAACGTTTTATTCAGCAGCCGGCGCGGCAGGGGCCTGGTCGCCGTGGTGCGGCTTCTCGGTCAGGCGTTTTTCAAAGTTCGCGTTGAACTCTTTTTTCTGCTCTGGCGTCAGCACGTTATACATTTTGTTCTGCGTTTCCAGCATGGAAAGCGCGCGGACCTTGCCGTCAGCCGACATTTTTTCTGCCTGAGCTTCTGCTTTAGCCTTGTCGAAGCTGTCAGCGGCGATAATGCCGTGCAGCGCGCGGCGCTCTTCCAGAGAAGGACGCGGCATCTCTTTATGCGCATCTTTCATAATGCTGCGCATCTGCTCTTTCTGCGCGTCGGTGAGGTTCAGGCCTTTAAACATCTCGTGTGGCCCGCCATGACGAGGGGGTTTATGCATCATCGGCTTATCGGCACCAGCCGGTGCCGGCGTGATGTTATCCGCTGCGGCATGAACAATACTTGCCGCGCCCATTGCCAGTGTCATTGCTACAACCAGAGAAGTTAATTTACGCATAGTATGTTCCTTTTGCATTTCTGTGACGACAGCGTTGTCGTGATGTCGGGATTCAGTTTATGCCGCTGAACGTCAAGTAATCAGAGTGTGGGTAAAGCCTTGAAAGCATAAAAGATAAAAATGCGGCAATCATGGAGAGAATGCGAAGATTAGGGTGAGGAATTGCAAAAGGATATGTCTTTAGCGCGTTTAATGCAGGAATTGTGGAGGAGTGTAATACAGCCGACAGGAACGAGAAAGGAAAAAGTAAGGGCGCCGACAGGTTACCCGGCCGGCTTTATTACCCTCAGCTGCTGCCGCTGGTTTCATTATGGGCGTTATCTTCCACCAGCATCAGTCCGGCGCGCTGCCCTCTTGCCACATTGGGGTTGGGGAAAAGCACATATTCTCTTGCCTGCTGCACGTAGCAGCGCTTGTCGCCATCCTCAGCCAACAGGGTGCCCTGAGGGAAAGCGGTAAAGTTCAGCGTCTCCGCATTCATATGCAACACGAAAGCCTCGGTAAAACGGGTAATCTGCTGCGATACCCGATAGCGCTGCGGCGGCTCTCCCACCGGTGGTAAAGGCTCACCTGAGAGCAAAGCGGCCAGCGCGGCGTGCGCGGCACTGAACAGCGTTAAATCATTCTGACCAAAAGGCAGCGCTTTCCCTAACTCCAGCGTGCAGCTGGCTGCATTAAAGTGCTGCGAACTGTAATGCGTAAAGGTGCCGCCCGGTGCCCGATGGAACACCAGTGCTTCAAGGCCAGCCGCGCTCAGCCAGTGAAGAAAGTCTTCCGGCCACGGCGTTTCACGCATCGGCATCACGCCGAACCGGCTATGCCAGGAGCCGCGAATAGCAGTATGCAGATCCAGATGCCAGCGGCTTTCCTCTGTACAGCTAACCTGCCAGAAATTCTCCAGCGCCTGCTCCAGACGCCAGGCCCGTCGGGCTTCAGGATGGTCGTCGTACTGCTGCCAGCGGCCGCCAAACAGCCGGTTGAGATCGCAATGGCGATAGCGTTTACCGCTGGCAATGGCTTCCGGATTCCCTAAGATGACCAGCACGCGCGCTTTGAGTGGCCGTTTGCCCGCCAACAGCTCGCTAACCAACTGATTAAGGATTTCAATGGGCGCGGTTTCGTTGCCGTGGATCCCGGCGGAAATGACCAGCGCCTGGGTGCCGGGCTGATGCGGATTGAGTTCAAGGATGCCGTGATCCAGCCACTGCCAGTTCAACTGGTCGTTACGGCCAAAAGCTTTTGCAGGCGGCTCTGTGCTTAACGTCTGCTGAAGAAAGTCCTGCATAGATTCTCCTTATTATAAGTTCTCCCTGCGACTGCCAGCGCGCGCAAAGGTTCAACCCGGCGCGCCCTGTTCCTCCCTGATTAGCGTTGGAAAGAGTAGATACTCCCTAAGTCTAGCATCTTCGTCAGCTCATCCAGCGCTTCGCGATTTTCCTTAAGCAGTTGTGGGTCAGCCAGATCCGCCTGGCAGAGCCTGTCGCGGTAATAGCGATCCACCCAGGCATTGAGCAGGTTGAACAGCGTATCGGTCATCATTGTCGCCGGGTTCACCGCCGCCAGTTCGGCTTCGTTCATCACCACACGCAGCCGCAGGCAGGCCGGGCCGCCGCCGTTGCCCATACTTTCACGCAGATCAAAGACGTTCAGTTCGTCGATCGTGCCGCCTTCGGTGAGCTCGTTCAGCCAGCGCCAGACGCCGTCGTGCCGTCGAGCCTCTTCCGGCAGCGCCAGCATCATTTTGCCGTCCGGCTTGCTTAACAGCTGGCTGTTAAAAAGGTAGGTGGCAACGGCATCGCTGACGCTGACCCGCGCATCCGGCACGACTACCGGCGTAAAGCCCGGCAGCCTTTCGCGCAGCCGATCAAAAAGCGCCTGCTGCTCCAGAAAAGCCAGCTCGTGGCAGAACAAGACCTGCTGATTACTGACGGCAATCACATCATTATGAAAAACACCCTGGTCAATGACCGCCGGATTTTGCTGCGCAAAAAACGTCCGGCCTGCCTCCAGCTGATGCAGCCGTGCTACCGCCTGGCTCGCCTCCAGCGTCTGGCGCGCCGGATAACGTGCCGGGATCAGGCCACCGTTGCCCTCTTCGCGCCCGTAGACGAACAGCTGTACACCCGGTTCGCCGTAGCCCGCACTGAAACGGTTATGGTTAGCCGCGCCTTCATCACCAAACATCGCCACCTGCGGCAAAGCGTCGTGAACACAGAAGTGGCGAACGTCACGGAAGATCGCGCGTAATATTGCGCCCGTGACAGGCGCCTCCAGCGAACGGTGAAATTTGTTATTCAGGTTCGCCACGGTCAAATGGACGCGGTGGTCAGCACTGTCGGCCGAGGGCGAGACGGTAGCGGCATTAGCCACCCACATTGCCGAGGCGGAACTGACCGCGGACAGCAGCATCGGTGCCTGTGCCGCCGCTTTCGCCAGCACCTGCGGCTCGGTGCCGCTAAAGCCGAGCTGGCGCAGCGCCGCCATGTTCGGCCTCTCGTGCGGCGGGATCACGCCCTGCGCAAAGCCCCTGTCGGCCAGCGCCTTCATTTTTAACAGCCCCTGTTTCGCCGCGAGTTTTGGGTTAGAGACCTGATGCTGATGCCGGGACGATGCTTCGTTGCCGAACGACAGCCCGGCATAGTGGTGAGTTAAGCCAGGCAGGCCGTCAAAATTGACTTCGCGGGCGCTCATGGTGCTTCTCCTGTAGGGCTGAAATCCAGACCCGGCGACAGCGCGGCGGGCAGGGAAAGATCGACCGAAGCCAGCGAAGCCAGCGGCCACGCACAATAATCCGCTGCGTAAAACGCGCCGGGACGGTGGTTGCCGGAAGCACCAATGCCGCCGAAAGGCGCGGTGCTGGCGGCTCCGGTTAGCGGCTTGTTCCAGTTGACGATGCCCGCGCGCGCCTCAATCAGCAGCTGGTCAAACTGCTCGCGATTGGGCGAAATCAGCCCGCAGGAAAGGCCGTAGCGGGTAGCATTAGCAAGGCGGATCGCCTCGCTGAAGTCGTCATAGCGGATCACCGCCAACAGCGGGCCGAAGACTTCTTCATCCGGCAACGTCAACGCCGTCACGTCGATAATGCCCGGCGTCAGAAGCGCGCTCGTTTTCGATGGCCAGCGCATCGGCAGCAAAATCTTGCCGCCTGCAGCTACTCGCGCCTGCCATTCACTGTAGATATGCTCTGCCGCCTGCGGTGAAATCACGCTGCCCATAAAGGGCTGCGGTTCGGCATCCCAGCGTCCCGGCTCAATTTTTGCCGCCACGGCTGCCAGGCGGCGGAGGAACGCATCGCCCTGCGCGCCTCGCCTGACCAGCAGACGACGTGCGCAGGTGCAGCGCTGTCCCGCCGTGATAAAGGCAGACTGAATGGTTAGATGCACAGCGGCATCGATCGACTGAGGATCCTCAACGATCAGCGCGTTATTGCCGCCCATCTCCAGCGCCAGCATTTTTTCCGGCTGGCCAGCGAACTGCTTGTGCAGCTGATAGCCGGTCGCCGCGCTGCCGGTAAAGAGCACGCCATCCAGGGCGGCCTGGGTCAGCGTCCGGCCGCATTCGCCGCCGCCCTGTACCAGGTTCAGCACGCCATCCGGCAATCCCGCCTGTTGCCAAAGTTTGACCGTCTGCCCGGCAGTCATCGGCGTCAGCTCGCTGGGTTTAAATACCAGGGTATTACCGGCCAGCAACGCGGGAACGATATGTCCGTTCGGCAGATGGCCGGGGAAGTTATAGGGGCCTAACACAGCCAGCACGCCATGGGGCCGATGCCGCAGTTCATTGTCGCCCTGCTGCGTTTCCCCCGTTCGGGCGTGCCAGGCGTTAACGGAGATCGCGATTTTGTTGATCATCGCCTGCACTTCAGTAGCGGCTTCCCAACGCGGCTTGCCGGTTTCCTCGGCAATTGTGGCGGCCAGTGCGGCCTGATTTTGCTGAAGCAGCCCGGCGAAACGTTCTGCCAGCGCAACGCGTTCCCCAAAGGGACGTCTTGCCCAACCGGGAAAAGCGGCGCGCGCCGCCTCAACCGCTGCCGTTATTTGTGCCGGACTGGCGGCCCGACCCTGCCACAGCGGCCGTGCGTCAACAGGATCCTGCTTGCTTAAGGCTTCTCCGTCGCCGGTCAGCCACGCTCCGTTAATAAAATGGGTCATGCTTTTTTCTCCTCGCAGCCCAGAGTGACCACGCGCAGGCTGTCGCCCTGCCCGCAACGTAAAACAGCCGCCTGTTCCGACGTCAATGCTACCGTGTCGGCATGAGGATCGGCATTAATCAGCATGGCGCGGAAATCTTCGTAGCGTTCATTGCCCACCAGGCAAAGCGGCAATCTCTCATCAGCGGGTTGCCCAATCGCTGCGCGCACCTGCCGACTTTTGCGTATAGCCCGCACGCGATCGATCTCGCACTCCAGCGTCGGGCCGCCGTCAAAAATATCCACGTAGTTCTGATAGCGGAATCCCTCCGCTTCAAGCACGGCACGAGCAGGTGCCGTTTGCGGATGGGTCTGGCCGATGGTGGCCTGGGCTTCGGCTGAGAGATAGTCAATGTAAAGCGGATGTTTGGGCATCAGTTCGGCGATAAACGTTTTTTTCCCGGTGCCGCTCAGGTAGTCGGCCGTGGTAAAAGACATGGAAAAAAAGCGGCTGCCCACGCTTTCCCAGAACGGTGAATGCCCCTTTTCATCGCTGACGCCACGCATCTCCGCCACCACTTTTTTCATAAAACGATGACGAAAAGCGGCCATAAATAAAAAGCGGGATTTCGACAGCAGATAACCGTTTTTGCCGCTACGGTAGTCGGGATCAAGAAACAGCGTGCAGAGTTCGCTGCTGCCGGTGTGATCGTTGCTGAGTGATAACGTTGGCAGCACCTTATAGACGTTCAGCTCGCGAGAGGCGTGCACCTGCGTGCCCACGCGAAAGTTGTACCAGGGATCCTGCATGCCCACCGCCACCTCAATGGCGCAAATGCCAATGACCCGGCGCGTCTCCAACTCTTCTAACACAAAAACATACCCTTGTTCCGCCTGCGGCAACTGGCCCCGCCAGGTCTGAAGGGCACGCTCGATCCGGGCGCTCAGCGTGGCGCTGTCGGCAGGCAATGACGTCAACCCGCCACCGGTTTTACCGGCCAGCGTCATTAATTGTGCCAGGTCGTCATGCTCTACGGGACGGATGACCATCATGATAACGC
>DOOK01000419.1:0-773 GCA_003512805.1 Erwinia sp.
ACGATATTTACGGATTTCGTCCGTATGCCAGGCCTGCGCAACCAGCTGGCGCAGGCGGCGCATAATCTGCGATCGGTCGTAGTCAGAAAGATCGTTGTGATCCAGCTGCTTCAGACAGCTGTTGACCTCAACCAGCTTGTGGATCAGCGTGCGGCGGGTAATCTCCGTCGGGTGCGCCGTCAGGACCAGTTCCAGAGACAGGGATTCAATAGCCTCGCGAATGTTCGCTTCGGTCAGATTGGGCTGTTGCTTCAGGCGTTCAAACGTTTTCGTCAATAGTTCCTGATGACTGGCGCCTTCGCCTTTGGGGGAAATAGTGTGGTACTGCTCGGCAACGTTGGTCAGGTTCAGAAACTGGCTGAAGGCACGCGCAACCGGTAACAGTTCATCATTGGATAGATTTTGCAGCGTGGTAAGCAGCTCTTTACGGTGGGCATCGTTTCCCGCGCGGGACGACTTGGAGAGTTTACGGATGGTTTCCACCCGTTCCAGGATGTTCTCGCCAAGCGCATCCTTAATCGTATCCCCGAGGAGTTTGCCGAGCATACTGACGTTACTTCGCATTGCGGAATATTGTTCGTTCATATGACCCCTGACCGTTATTTTTATCACTCTCTACCGTCGCCGGTATAACATTGCCTTTTATCTAGCCACGTTCCCTGCCATCCGTCAATTGACTTAAACGCGCACGAACCTGTGGCTAACTAGCGGTAATTTAAGAAATTTAACAAGGGTGTAGCGGGATAAGTTATTCTTATCGTGAAACAGGGAAT
>DOOK01000419.1:953-2927 GCA_003512805.1 Erwinia sp.
GGTAAAAGGCCTTTTAACCAGCCAAATGCCCCGCGTTTCACTCAGTGATAACAAAAATGCTGCACAACCTGCGTAATGAGCTCGCGGGTAGGTTTAATAAACGCGGTATCAAGATATTCATCCGGCTGATGCGCCTGGTTAATCGATCCCGGCCCTAAGACTAACGTCGGGCAGATCTCCTGAATAAACGGCGCCTCTGTGCAGTAGTTCACGATGCTGGTTTCCGTCCCCAGCAGCTTTTCCACGACTTTCACCAGCCGATGGTCGGCAGGGCATTCATAACCAGGGATGGGCGGATGCAGCTGACTGACGTTGACGCGGCCGGGCCAGCGTTCGCTGACGGGGGTCAACGCCTCGTTAATCAAGCCCTCCAGTTCGTTTAGGGTCATGCCCGGCAGCGGCCGTAGATCCATATGCAATTCACAACAGGCACAAATGCGGTTAGCGGCATCACCCCCGTTGATGTGACCAAAATTCATGGTGGGATAAGGAATGGCGAAGCCGTCGTGGTGATAACGTGTTTTCAACGTATTGCGCAGCGCCATCAGCTGCGTAATCGATTCATGCATCAGTTCAATGGCGTTGACGCCGCGTGAAGGATCGCTGGAGTGGCCGGACTGGCCCTCAATGCGGACAACGTTCGACATGTGTCCTTTGTGCGCGTGTACCGGTTGAAGCGAGGTGGGCTCGCCGATAATGGCGCAGTCGGGCCGCACGGTGGCGTTTTCAGAAAAATATTTCGCACCCGCCATTGAGGTTTCTTCGTCGGCCGTTGCCAGCACGTAGAGCGGTTTCGTCAACTTCTTCACGTCAACATCGCGCAGCGCATCAAGGATAAAGGCGAAGAAACCTTTCATATCGGCGGTCCCCAGGCCATACAGCTTGTTATCGTGCTCGGCCAGCGTAAAGGGATCGCGCGTCCAACGGCCGTCGTCGAACGGTACGGTGTCGCTATGACCGGCCAGCAGCAGGCCGCCAGCGCCGTCGCCAGTCCGGGCCAGCATATTAAATTTATGGCGCGTGCCGGGAACCGGCTGGACTTCCACCTCAAAGCCGAGATCGCGAAACCAGCCTGCCAGCAAACTGATTAAAGCTTCATTACTCTGATCCATCGCGCTGTCGGTGGCGCTGATGGACGGCGTGGCAATCAACTCACGGTAAAGCTCAATAAAAGGCGGTAATTTTGTCTTCACTGTTGACAGTCCTTGCGTTAGGATAGTATCAATATTCATGCATTAATAGTGAATAAAAATACATTAATGGCGTGGGGATGGAAACCAAATTTCCTGCATATCCGGCGCTAACCGCGTGGGAATACGGCGTAAAGCCGTCGCCCCCAACCCGAGACCGTTATAAGGTGCCCGATGTTAAATACGCTGATTGTTGGTGCCAGTGGCTATGCTGGCGTAGAGCTTGCGACTTACCTGAATCGTCACCCTCAGGTGAACATAACCGCTTTAGCGGTATCGGCGCAAAGCCCTGACGCAGGAAAATTGCTGTCCGATCTGCATCCACAGCTGAAAGGGATTATGGACATCCCGCTGCATCCGCTGGCGAACGCGGCGGAGTTCGCCGACAAAGTGGACGTCGTCTTCCTGGCGACGGCGCACGAAGTGAGCCACGATCTGGCGCCTGAATTCCTGGCCGCTGGCTGCGTGGTATTCGATTTGTCCGCGGCGTTTCGTGTTAACGACGAAAGCTTCTTCACCGACTATTACGGCTTCCCGCATCAACATAAAGCCTGGCTGGAAAAAGCCGTTTATGGCCTGGCGGAATGGCAGCAGAACCCATTAAAAGAAGCGCAGCTGATTGCCGTGCCGGGCTGCTACCCGACCGCCGCCCAGCTGGCACTGAAGCCGCTGATTGAAGCGGATCTGCTGAACGAAGCGCAGTGGCCGGTCATCAACGCCACCAGCGGCGTCAGCGGCGCGGGGCGCAAAGCGTCCGTTACCACCAGCTTTTGTGAAGTCAGCC
>DOOK01000419.1:3039-6064 GCA_003512805.1 Erwinia sp.
GAAGTCAGCCTGCAGCCCTACGGTATTTTCACCCATCGGCACCAGCCGGAAATCGCCGCGCACCTTGGCGTACCGGTCATCTTCACGCCGCACCTGGGCAACTTCCCGCGCGGTATCCTGGCGACCACCACCTGTCGGCTGAAAGCAGGCGTGACACGTGAGGACGTGGCGGAAGTTTTCCATAACGCCTACCACGATAAACCGCTGGTGCGTGTCTATGATAAAGGCGTGCCGTCGATCAAAGGCGTGGTTGGCCTGCCGTTTTGTGATATTGGCTTTGCGGTGCAGGGTGAGCACGCGATTATCGTCTCGGCAGAGGATAACCTGCTGAAAGGCGCGTCATCGCAGGCGGTGCAGTGTATGAATATTCGTTTCGGTTTCCCGGAAACGCAGTCGCTTATTTAATCAGTGAGAAAGCCCATGACCAATCCTTTAATTATTAAACTCGGCGGCGTGTTGCTGGATAGTGAAGAGGCGCTGGCCCGCCTGTTTGACGCGCTGGTAGCGTACCGCGAAACCCACCAGCGGCCACTGCTGATCGTTCACGGCGGCGGCTGCCTGGTCGACGAACTGATGAAGAAGCTGGCGCTGCCGGTGAAAAAGAAAAATGGCCTGCGCGTAACGCCAGCCGATCAGATCGATATCATTACCGGCGCACTGGCGGGCACCGCCAATAAAACGCTGCTGGCCTGGTCGAAAAAACACGGCATTGATGCCGTTGGCCTGTGCCTGGGCGACGGCGGCAGCGTTAACGTGGCGGCTTTTGATGAAGAGCTGGGGCATGTAGGGCAGGCGACGCCTGGCAACCCTAAACTCATTAATATGCTGCTGGACGCAGGCTTCCTGCCGGTGATCAGCTCTATCGGCATTACTGAAGACGGTAAGCTGATGAACGTCAATGCCGATCAGGCTGCTACCGCGCTGGCCTCGACGCTGGGCGCCGATCTGGTCCTGCTTTCCGACGTCAGCGGCATTCTGGACGGCAAAGGCCAGCGCATTGAAGAGATGACTGCCGCACTGGCGGAACAGCTGATCGCGCAGGGCATCATTACTGACGGCATGATTGTTAAAGTTAACGCTGCGCTGGATGCCGCCCGCACGCTGGGCCGCCCGGTGGATATTGCCAGCTGGCGCCATGCCGAGCGGCTGCCAACCCTATTTAACGGCGTGTCGATTGGCACCCGGATCCTCGCTTAACCGGTTCAAGGAAAAGACAATGCAAGATAAAAGCATCAAAAAAATCGTTCTGGCTTACTCTGGCGGTCTGGATACCTCCGCGATCATTCCATGGCTGAAAGAGAACTATGGCGGCTGTGAAGTGGTGGCTTTTGTGGCCGATATTGGCCAGGAACGTGGCGATCTGGAAGGTGTTGAGCAGAAAGCGCTCCAGTCCGGCGCTTCCGAGTGCCACGTAGTGGATCTGCGTGAAGAGTTTATCAGCGATTATGTCTATCCCGTGCTGCAAACCGGCGCGCTGTATGAAGGCACTTATTTGCTGGGTACGTCAATGGCGCGTCCAATCATCGCCAAAGCGCAGGTGGAACTGGCACTGAAAGTTGGCGCGGATGCGCTGTGCCACGGCGCGACCGGTAAAGGTAATGACCAGGTGCGTTTCGAAACCACCTACACCGCGCTGGCACCGCAGCTGAAAGTCGTCGCGCCCTGGCGTGAGTGGAACCTGCGTTCCCGTGAAGCGCTGCTGGACTACCTGAAAGAGCGCAATATTCCGACCACCGCGTCGCTGGAAAAAATCTACAGCCGTGACGAAAACGCCTGGCATATCTCTACCGAAGGCGGCGTGCTGGAAAGCCCATGGAACGCGCCGAACAAAGATTGCTGGGTCTGGACTGTCGATCCGCTGGAAGCACCGGACCAGCCTGAGCAGGTGACGGTATCCGTCGAGAAAGGCCGCGTGGTTGCCGTAAATGGCGAGGCGCTGAGCCCGTTCGGCTGTCTGGAAAAACTGAATGTTATCGGTGCTAAGCACGGCGTAGGCCGTATTGATATCGTGGAAAACCGTCTGGTGGGCATTAAGTCTCGCGGCTGCTACGAAACCCCTGGTGGCACCATTATGGTCAACGCGCTGCGGGCGGTTGAGCAGCTGGTTCTGGATCGCGATAGCTTTAAATGGCGCGAGCAGCTGGGGCATGAGATGTCCTACGTGGTGTACGACGGCCGCTGGTTCGCCCCGCTGCGTAAATCTATCCAGGCCGCAGCCGAATCGCTGGCGGAAGAAGTCAACGGTGAAGTGGTGCTGCAGCTCTACAAAGGGCAGGTAACGGCTACCCAGAAGAAATCCGCTAACAGCCTCTATTCAGAAGAGTTTGCTACCTTCGGCGAAGACGAAGTGTATGACCATCGTCACGCGGGCGGCTTTATCCGTCTGTTCTCACTCTCTTCACGTATCCGTGCACTGAACGAGAAAAAGTAAACCGGTAGTTTGCCGGGTGTAATCAGGCGGCGCAGGCCGCCTTTTGAAAAAACTCAACGAATTTAAGGGAGCACTGACATGGCACTTTGGGGTGGACGGTTTACTCAGGCAGCAGATCAACGTTTTAAACTGTTTAATGACTCGCTGCGCTTTGACTATCGTCTGGCAGAGCAGGACATTGTCGGATCCGTAGCCTGGTCCAAAGCCCTGGTGACGGTCAACGTGCTGACCGCAGAAGAGCAGCAGCAGCTGGAAGGCGCGCTGAACGTGCTGCTTGAAGAAGTGCGCGCGAATCCACAGCAGATTCTGGAAAGCGACGCGGAAGATATTCACAGCTATGTGGAAGGTCGTCTGATTGAGAAAGTGGGTGCGCTGGGCAAAAAGCTGCATACCGGGCGCAGCCGTAACGATCAGGTGGCTACCGATCTGAAACTCTGGTGTAAAGCGCAGGTCAGCGAGCTGCTGAGCGCCACGCGTCAGCTGCAGCAGGCGCTGGTGGCAACGGCGGAAGCGAATCAGGATGCGGTCATGCCGGGCTATACCCATTTGCAGCGCGCCCAGCCGGTGACCTTTGCACACTGGTGCCTGGCTTAT
>DOOK01000424.1 GCA_003512805.1 Erwinia sp.
GCTAGCGTCTGGACACCTGATTATGTTCTGCGCCTGCGTCAAAATATCCATTGCTGCCGCTGCCCAGGCTGCAACGGCGCGTCACCGCTGCTGCAGTTCCGCTGGAATAACCATGTGCGCCACAGCGCAGATATCAGCTGCAACCGTGCCGCAGCGGAGATTCTGAGCCTGACGGCGCCCTGTGTGTTGACCTTCAGCCATGATTTGGCAGAGCACCTACCTGCGGTTTCCCACGAGCGCCTGCAGATGAACCACCATTGTTTGCAGCTTTTTGAGGCGTATAGAAACGATCCTGCCCTGCTGCTTTATGTCTTGCACGGTTTTATCCATCAGTGCCGTCCGCTGGATCCAACACGGCGGGCGGCACTGGCGCAAGACTGGCTAAAAATCACTGCTCGCCAGCGGCTGGAGCAGGATTTTTGTCGACAATATGGTGAAAAAGGGTATCCACCGTTGGTGCTGCAAAAGGGGGAAAACCTGCCGATGGAGGGAGTCGTTGACCAGGATGTCCGGCTGCAAAAATGGATAGAAAGGCGGGACAGGCCGGAGGAGACACGAGGGCAAACCGAGTGGGAGCAGCACCGCGCAAGTAGCGCACAGCAAAAAATCCTGACCAATTTTTTGTTTTATGAACTCTGCCACAACTTTTTCCCCGGGCATCCTGTAGAGGAATGGGAAAATAATTTCACTCGTCTCTGCCAGCGCGTGAGGAACCTGCTTCTGCTGCTGGCGGCGATCCCGCCTGAGCAGGATAAAGAAAGCGTCTGTGCCCTTTTTGCCACCAGCCTCCGAGCCGCGCGAAAAGAAACGTTTTCAGGATAGCCTGTAAGCCGCGGTAAACGGCCCGTTTCAGGCAATGGCAAACAGCGCCGAAACGTAAGTGATCCAGTGCCTTGTGACAGGCAGGGCAAGCGTAAGTTTTCCCCTGCCTTCTAATACGGATTGCATAATGAAGCCGCCGTTTGGCTTTATTTTAACTTTTTTTAAAAGGTCTGTTTTGAAAAAAAACTGCCATTTGTTGTCTGCGCCCAGGCTATTTAAGCGCACGAAATAGCCTTATCTTTTTCAGGCGTATCCTGTTGCGCAATAATTTGGGTTAAGCGGTGAAAAATTAAGAAGTTATGTGATCAAAAACCAATAGAAATGATTGCATCTTTGCCACCAAATGCCACAATTAATTAACACCGAAATAACAGGAGGCATCTTATGCTACCCCATGCTGGTAACCTGCTTGCGATGATGTCTTTTGCGGCCGGGACCTTTTCTGCAGGGTCTTCAAACAACCCACAGTATATGACCTTTCAGCCAGCCAGCGGCGTCCCGAACAATCCGCTGCCGCTGATTATTTACCCCCGCGTCGTACCGGCTGAGGTGGAAGATGTGGCGGGCTATTTTGAAGAGACCTTTGCCCTTCATCGCTGGACGCCGCGTTGGCGTGCGCCGATCTATCCTTATACGCATTATCATCCCAACACCCATGAGCTGTTGGGCATTGGCGCGGGTTGGGCACAAATTCTCTTCGGTGGCGAAACGGGCAGGGCAGTTACCGTCCATGCGGGCGACGCCATCCTGATCCCTGCGGGCGTCGGTCATCAGCAGATGGCGGCCAGTGAGGATTTTTTTGCCGTGGGCGCTTACCCACAAAAAATGGAGCCGGTCACACGACGCAGCGATCTGGAAGACGTGGAGGCCTCGCTACACGCTATCAAGCGCGTGCCTGTTCCACCGTTCGATCCAATTACCGGCGGTGAAGGTGCGGTAACGGAAATCTGGCACCCGTTACAGAACTAAATCTTTTACTTCCTCCCGACGCGTCTGTTACGCCAGACGCGCCCCCCTTCATTTTTATAACCTGACGGTATTTACGCTTCCTGAAAGGGCTGAGTGTTTGCAGGCCGCTGCATGGCCCCGGTTCGCCACGTGAGGGTGATAATGTCGCCACGATATTTTTCCACCTGCGTAACCACGTAACCAGTTGTTTCCTGCGCACCTTCCCTTTAATAAAAATAATTGATGGCCGCAGGCGCCTGGAAGAGATTGCTGCTGGCAAATAGAATTAACCACGTTCTGACGTTAGAATTACGCCCCTCAATAGACCATTTTTTATAAATTTTTCTAAAGTATCGATAAAATTTTTAGATGCCTTATTTTTTACAAATCATCGAAGTTAAGCTTTTCCGCAGTTAGGGTCTGTTGATTTTTGTGTAGTTAATCTTAAGTTCGCGTCCGCTGTACAGCGCGATGCACCTTAACTTTTCGACACAAGGAAGCAGACATGAATCCTATTACACGTCGCAGCTTTATGACCTTTGCCGCCGGAGGAACCGTCGCGCTGGCGGCTGGCTCCGTTCATGCTCACGATCGTACCGTCGCCGCACAACCCTGGAACGGCCAGATGGGCGGCAGCGATCCCGGCCCACACGATCCGCTGCGGCAGGGAGAAAACGCCGATATCGTCAATCCGCCCTCCACCGACAGCGGCACGCTGCCTAACCTGCGTTTTTCCTATAGCGATTCACACGTGCGCAAAGGCAGCGGCGGCTGGACGCGGCAGATTACCGAACGCGAGCTGGGCGTTTCCAAAAGCATTGCCGGCGTTAATATGCGCCTTAACAACGGCGGTATCCGCGAGCTGCACTGGCACAAAGAGGGTGAATGGGCCTATATGCTGTACGGCAAGGCACGCATCACCGCACTGGACGTGGACGGCCACTGGTTTGTGGATGACGTAGGCGTGGGCGATCTCTGGTATTTTCCTCCCGGCGTGCCGCACTCGATTCAGGGGCTGGGTCCGGACGGCTGCGAGTTCCTGCTGGCATTCGACAATGGCGGCTTTGATGAAGACAGTACTTTCCTGCTTAGTGACTGGTTTAAGCACGTGCCGCCGGAGGTGCTGGCGAAAAACTTCGGCGTGCCACCAGAAACTTTCAGCAAGCTCCCTTCGCCGGCCGATGAATATATTTTCGCTGCCACAACACCGGGCGATCTGCAGCAGGATGCCATTGCGGGCGCAACCCGCTCCACGACGGCTTTCAGCCACCGAATGCTGGCGCAGCAACCCATCACGCTGAAGGGCGGCACGGTACGGATTACCGATTCCTCCGTCTTTAAGGTTTCAAAAACCATCGCGGCGGCGCTGGTAGAACTCCAACCGGGCGCGATGCGCGAGCTGCACTGGCATCCCAATACCGACGAATGGCAATACTATCTGGAAGGTGAAGGCCGTATGGGGGTGTTTGCCTCCTCGGGGCAGGCGCGCACTTTCGATTTTCGCGCGGGTGATGTCGGCTATGTGCCTTTCGCAATGGGTCATTATGTAGAAAACACCGGTGACAAGCCGCTGCGTTTTCTGGAGCTGTTTAAAAGCAGCTACTATGCGGATATTTCGTTGAATCAATGGCTGGCCTCAACGCCGCCCCAGCTGGTGCGCCAGCATTTGCATCTTGACGACGTTTTTATGCAGGCGTTGGATAAAACCAAAAAGCCGGTGGTCGGCGGTTAAGAAAGAGCCCGGGCCGCAGGGAAACGGCCCAACCCCAGCGTCAATTCGTTTCAAAATAT
>DOOK01000037.1 GCA_003512805.1 Erwinia sp.
TATTGCCGCGGCCGGCTGGTCGATCGGGCTGAGTAAAAACGCCGACTATTTTGTGGCTGGACGACAGCAGCGCATCAAGATGACGCGCTGCAAAGTCAGGCGTGCCGGCAAAGATAATATTTAAGGAGTCGGACACGGGTTTCCCTTCTTCAGATGTTCATCAGTCCTGAGCCGTCTGGCGATAAAGCTTCTCAAGTTTTTTACGAATACGATCGCGCTTCAGCGGCGACAGATAATCAATAAAAAGTTTGCCGACCAGATGATCCATTTCATGCTGTATACAGATGGCCAGCAGGCCGTCCGCTTCCAGCTCATAGCTTTTACCTTCACGATCCAGTGCGCGAATTTTTACTTTTTCAGCGCGTGGCACCAGCGCCCGCTGTTCCGGGATAGAAAGACAGCCTTCTTCAATACCGGTATCGCCGCTTTTTTCCAGCAGCTCCGGATTGATTAACACCAGACGCTCATCGCGGTTTTCAGAAACGTCTATAACGATAATTCGTTGATGAATATCGACCTGTGTCGCCGCCAGGCCAATACCTTCTTCGGCATACATGGTGTCGAACATATCATCAACGATACGCTGTATATCGGCGTTAACTTCTGCCACGGGCTTAGCGACGATGCGAAGGCGATCGTCGGGATAATGTAATACCTGCAAAACGGACATAACTTTCCAGATTTGTGTTCAAGGAATAAGAGATTTATCTCTCTTATTGTAGACATTTCGCCTCATGATTGACAGCATTCCCGCTATGTTAACCAAAGCCCAGGGCAAGGATGGCACCGATGACGGCAACGGAGATTTGGCTGCGTTTGTCAGCCGTAAAGCAGCTACCCACATTACGGCGTGAGGCATTGGCCGTCAGGCTACGGTGCAAGACGGTATTAGATAAAGATACGCTGCTTGAAGCAGGCCTGCGAGCAGAACAAGCCGACGCCTTCCTGTCTTATGATCGAACGGTAATCGAGCGTACGCTCGCCTGGCTGGAACAGGATGACCATCACTTTATTCCCTGCAACAGCCCCGCGTACCCGCCGTTACTGAAAAACATCTATGATTTCCCCGCCGCCCTTTTTGTACAAGGCGATCCGGCGGTGCTGAGTACGCCGCAGATAGCAGTTATCGGTAGCCGCAATTGTTCTGCCTATGGCAGAAACTGGGGAACCTGTTTTGTAGAAACGCTTGCGCTCAGCGGTATTACTATTACCAGTGGGCTCGCACTGGGTATCGATGGTATTGCCCACCGGGCTGCATTAGAGGTAAAGGGAAAAACGCTGGCGGTATTAGGTAGCGGGCTGGAAAACATTTACCCGCGGCAACACTCCACACTGGCGAAAGCCATTATCGCCGGGGGCGGCGCGCTCATTTCTGAATTTCCGCTCGCTGACGCGCCGCTTGCATGGCATTTTCCGTGGCGTAACAGAATTATTAGCGGCCTGAGCCTGGGTGTGCTGGTGGTAGAAGCGGCCCTGAAAAGCGGCTCGCTGGTTACCGCCAGGCTGGCCTTAGAGCAAAATCGCGAGGTTTATGCGCTGCCCGGCGCCATCGGTAACCCCGGTAGTGAGGGCACGCACTGGCTGATACAGCAGGGTGCGTTACTGACCTCCCATCCCAATACTATCCTTGAACAGTTACAGAGCGATTTAAAATGGTTGCCTCTGGCGAAAAATACAACAATATATTCTGCTGTTGAAGACAATAGTTCATTGCCATTTCCCGAGGTGTTGGCTAACGTAGGAGATGAGGTTACACCTGTTGATGTCGTCGCTGAACGTGCCTGTCAACCTGTGCCAGCCATCGTAGCTAAGCTGCTTGAGCTGGAGTTAGCAGGGTGGATCGCAGCTGTACCCGGCGGCTATGTCCGATTGAGGAGGGCAAGCCATGTTCGACGTACTGATGTATTTATTTGAAACGTATATTCATAGCGAAGCAGAGATGCGCGTCGATCAGGATAAATTGACGGACGATCTGACCGACGCCGGTTTTCATCGTGAAGATATTTATAATGCGTTGAACTGGTTAGAAAAGCTGGCGGATTATCAGGATGGTTTGGCGGCACCTTTTCTACTTGCTGCCGATCCGCTTTCCATGAGGATCTATACCGAAGAAGAAAGCCAGCGGCTGGATGCCAACTGTCGGGGTTTCATTTTGTTCCTGGAGCAAATCCAGGTACTCAATCTGGAAACCCGCGAAATGGTGATTGAGCGTATTATGGCGCTGGATACGCTGGAGTTTGATCTTGAAGATCTCAAGTGGGTAGTGCTGATGGTGCTGTTTAACATCCCCGGATGTGAAAATGCCTACCAACAGGTGGAAGAACTTCTTTTCGATGTCAATGAAGGAATAGTGCACTGAAGAACGTCTTCGTGTCAGAAATACTATGAATAAAACAGCGCTTTTCGCTGTGCGAAAAAATGAGCCTTGCCCACAGTGCGGGGCGGAACTGGTCATTCGCTCAGGAAAGCATGGCGCTTTTCTGGGATGTCAGGCCTGGCCTGAGTGTGACTATATCCGCCCCCTTAAAAATCAGGCTGACGGCCATATTGTTAAAATCCTCGAAGGTCAGTTTTGTCCTGTTTGTCAGGCAGAGTTGGCTTTGCGCCAGGGTCGCTACGGCATGTTTATCGGCTGTAGCCGCTATCCTGACTGCACGCATACAGAGCTGATTGATAAACCCGACGAAACGACTCTTGCCTGTCCGCAATGCGAGCACGGGAAACTGGTGCAACGGCGTTCACGCTATGGCAAGACGTTTCATGCCTGCGACCGTTATCCGGATTGCCAGTTTGCAGTCAACTTTACACCGGTAGAAGGGGAGTGCGAATTTTGCC
>DOOK01000307.1 GCA_003512805.1 Erwinia sp.
CCGGCGCAAAGCTGTCGGCAGACAGAGAAACAGTTCAGTCACCAAAACTGTTGTTGACGCCGGAACCCGATCCTGAAGACCTGATGACCCTGGAGATGCTGGAGAAAGAAGTCTCTGAATTAACGGCATTACAGCACAGGGTTGAAACGGCGCAGTACTACGTCGACGAGCATGTACAGCATTATCCTGAAGGCAACTGGTGCGACATTTTACGTACACGCTTTATCCGGCAACACCGTGAAATGTTTGCCGATGCTATAGGCTATCTCTGGCAGGAACAGTTGAAACGGAAAAATCATCTGGAAGACGTGGTCACGCATTGGCGTTTGCTTATTTCCCGTCAGAATGCAGGCGCCGGTTATTATCGCTGGATGGACAACCTGGATGACTTTTACAGCTCGCTGTCGCTGGTTTACCCGGTAATGGCGACCACGCTGGTCTCCGCTTACAAAATGGCCGGGTACGGCAAACTCAGCGAGCTGAAAGGTCATAAGCCCTGGGCTCTGGCGCTTTGCGATGAGGCGGGTATGATTTCGGCAGAATCGCTAGTCCCCCTACTGAGCCGCAGCGAAAAGGCCATGATCGTAGGCGATCCTCTGCAAATTGAGCCTATTCGTAATCTTTCTGAAGGCTCTCAACAACTGCTGCGCCAACGCCATTTTGCTGAGAACAATACGCTTTATGAGCGGGTTTCACCTGTCACCGTCACCGCCTACCATCGGGCGGCCGGCAGTGCTACCGGCCGCGTCAGTGATACGGGTAACGGCATCATTCTGGATGAGCATCGTCGCTGCCAGTTACCTATTGCTCAATTATTTACCCGCGTGGCGGGCTACCAGGGTGTGACGGTAGAAACGGCTCTACCTGACGAAAGAATTGCCCGGGCTTTTGAAAAGGCGGGGGGACACCACCTGATGTTTTACAGCGTGGAAGGTCAGAAAGGCCTTGTAACCAACACCAACCTTGATGAGGCAGAAGCTATTGGGCAGCTGTTAGACAAGCTGGAAGAAGCGGGTTACGACCTGAGCGCTGATGTTGGGATTGTAACCCCTTATACTAATCAGAAGTCTCTCCTGATCCAGCGGTTTGCTAAGCGGATGAACCATTGGGAAAAAAATTGTATCGGAACGGTCCATCAGTTTCAGGGCGTAGGGTTTGAAGTCATTATCTACAGCCCGGTTATTTTCCATCCTCTGGATAAAGAAGGTTTCCAGAACGACGCCCCCAATATGCTCAATGTGGTCGTTTCTCGGGCCAGACAGCAGTTTATCGTAGTAGGAAATTACCGACGCCTGAAGCAGGCTGGCGGCTATCTGGCGATAGTGGCTCAAACGCTGGCCGACGATTTTCTTCTTGAACAGGGCAGTCAGCATCCCGATTTCGGGCGTATAACACAGACGCCACGCTTACAGCGTTACTATAAAGATTGTGAGCATATTGCAGCCTTCAAGGCCAAGGCAGCCACATGCGAACGGGAACTCCTTATCGTAACGCCCTGGATACGAAGAGGCGGCCGCCGGCAGCGCCCGGAACTGGCAATGCTGATAGCCGCCCAGCGTCGTGGCGTGACAGTGAAGGTCTGTTATGGCTATCACCATCAGCGGCTTGATCGCGGTGAAGATAACGATAATGACCTGATTACAGAGTATTGCGACCAGCTAGGGAAAGAGAATGTCATTCGCCTGCCGGAAGGCACTCACGAAAAACTGCTGGTGGTCGACGGACGCTACATCACCCTTGGCAGCTGGAACTGGCTGTCCCATGGTTATCATGACAGCTGCGAGGGCTCAGGGAATTTCAGCAATGCTATACGTCATGAGCTAAGCGCAGAACTGGATGACGTGGCTTTTGTTAACGAGCTTAAAGAGCGACTGCCTGTCTGACATGATGGGCCGTACAGAATCGTTCCTGTGCGGCCCTTTCCTCTTAATCTACTTCGCGGCCGTTACTGGCGATGACCTTCTGATACCAGTAGAACGATTTTTTCTTATAGCGGTTGCCCGTCCCGGAAATGGTGTCGTCCAGATCGACATAGATAAAGCCGTAGCGCTTGCTCATTTCGCCGGTGGACATGCTGACCAGATCGATGCAGCCCCACGGCGTGTAGCCCATCAGCTCGACGCCGTCATCAATCGCATCCGCCATCGCGTCAATATGCTGGCGTAAGTAGTTGATGCGGTAATCATCTTCAACCCGGAAATGCTCGTCCGGCTTATCTTTCGCGCCTAAACCGTTTTCAACAATAAATAGCGGCTTCTGGTAGCGATCGTAAAGCTGATTCAGACCAATACGCAGGCCAACCGGGTCAATTTCCCAGCCCCAATCGCTGGCCTCCAGGAAAGGGTTACGCGCCCCGCCCAGCAGGTTGCCCTGTGCCGCGTCCGCTTCCGCGCCGGTTTTATTGATGGTGGTGGACATGTAATAGCTGAAGCCGATGTAGTCCACTGTATGCGCTTTAATTAATTCCATGTCGCCTGGCTGGATATCCAGCGTCACGCCCAGCGATGCCCAGAGGCTTTTAGCGTAATAAGGGTATTCGCCCTTTGCCTGCACG
>DOOK01000233.1:0-1282 GCA_003512805.1 Erwinia sp.
AAAAAGGCCGGTTTCCCGGCCTTTTCTGTTAGTGCGAGGACATATGTCCATGTCGCTTGTGCTTGCTGACGAAGCCCAGCAGCACACACATCACAAACACGACCGCATACAGCATATTAGCCGTGGACAGCGCAGCGTGAGCGCCATGTTTGTCCACAATCGGGCCGGTGACCACGAAGGTCAGCATGGTGCCGATGGTGCCGCAGGTCAGGATAAAGTTCACCAGCTTAGGCGAGGAGACTTTGGTCTGGAGCGAGCCCAGCGTAATAAGGGTGGTGTAAATCGCGCTGGAGAAGAAGCCCAGGCTCATCATGATCCACTTCAGCATGGCGGCGTCGTTGCTGCTGATAAACCAGTACATCAGCCCCGTAGCCAGCAGCGTCAGCAGCGTAACGATACGCTGAGGATCGAAGAAGCGCAGAATGGCGCTGAACGCCCACATCCCAATCATATAGGCCGTCCAGAAGTTGCCGACCAGCGAGCCTGCCTGCGTCAGATCAAGACCCATGGTTTTGGTAGCATACAGCGGCACCCAGCCGATAAAACCAAGCTGGCCAAGGATATAGCAGAGCGCGGCGACAGCCAGGAACAGCACGCCAATGCCCCATTTCTCTTTTTCTGGCTGTTTAACCGCGGCTTTTTTACCCAGCACCGGGAACTCAAAGCAGAGCGCCAGCACAAAAATAGCCACGTAAATCACCCCGATGCAGACGTAAACCCAATACCACGGCAGCGAACGGGCCAGCAGGGCGGCAGCAATGATGGGAAAAATCGTGCCTGCCATACTGAAGAAGGAGTCGGTAAACAGCAGGCGCGAACCGCGCTGACGGCCTTCATACAGATGGGTGATAAGGAAAGTACCAATGGACATGGTGATGCCGCTAACCACGCCAAGCACGAACATGCAAAGCGAAAAAACACTCAGCGAGTGGCTGGTCATCAGCCCCAGTACCGCAAGCACCATCAGCACGAAGCCGAAAATCAGCTGTCGACGCAGAGGAATGATTTCCATCAGCCAGGCGTTAAGAAAAACGGCGGCTAAAATGCCGGCATTCAGGAAGGTGAAGGTGTTGCTCATCTGCGCGACTGGCAGATGAAAATAGTCAGCGATATTCTCCAATACCATACCGGTAACGATTACTACCGCGCCGGTTAGCGCATAAGAGAAAAAGCTGATCCAGGTAAGCCCGATTCGATCGCGATTAGTCATAGTTGTGGCCCGTGGAGTCAAGAATTGTGAGGCAGAACGCTCACGCTAAGCGCGGGCAGTTTAGCCGGATTC
>DOOK01000233.1:1378-3806 GCA_003512805.1 Erwinia sp.
AGTTTAGCCGGATTCGTGATCTGCTTAAATGAATAATGCAATTTTATCCGGAGATTTCAGGATGTTCGTGATGGATATCACCGTTTTTCACGCTGCGAAAGCGTTTGCTTTAATAAGGGCGACGTAAAAATAGGTAAAAGGCTGGCGCGGTGATAAGCGCCTCTTTACAATCAACTTTCGGCCTGTCGCCCTCAAGTAAGGAATTTTTTATGTTAAAACGTACTTTAACAGCGGTCGCCACCGTGTTTGCGTTATCCACGCTTTCTGCTTCCGCTCTGGCGGCAAAAGGCGATGCGCACGTGCTGCTGACGACCTCTGCTGGCAATATTGAGCTGGAGCTCAATAATCAAAAGGCCCCAATCTCGACGAAAAACTTTGTTGATTACGTCAACAATGGCTTCTACAACAATACCGTTTTCCATCGCGTGATCCCGGGCTTCATGGTGCAGGGCGGCGGCTTTACCGCTGATATGCAGCAAAAACCCACCAGCGCGCCGATTAAAAACGAAGCGGATAATGGCCTGCTGAACAAGCGCGGCACCATTTCAATGGCTCGTACTGCCGATAAAGACAGTGCTACCAGCCAGTTTTTCCTCAATGTAGCGGACAACGCTTTCCTGGACCACGGCCAGCGTGACTTCGGCTATGCCGTTTTCGGCAAAGTGGTAAAAGGTCAGGAAGTGGTGGATAAAATCGCTCAGGTGCCTACCCAAAACGTGGGGCCTTATCAGAACGTGCCGGTTAAACCTGTCGTGATCCTCTCCGCAAAAGTCCTGCCTTAACGCTCCGGTCGGGAGATTGCTGCTGATAATCAGCTAAGCTTTTAGCAGCAATCACCCCTTCAAGGAGATCTCATGTCCAGAAAGCTCACCGATAAACAAAAAAATACCTTCTGGCAGCAGCGTTTGCCAACCAATTTCCTGGCGAGCTTTTTGTTAACGGGTTCTCTGCCTGAATTGGGGGCACGCAATCCGGGCCTGCCGCATCTGCGCGCTATGCATCGCGCCCTTTTTCAGGATGTGCTCGAAGACGCAGGCGAGCTGCGCGAAGTCGATATCGCCATCGGCGATACGCCCTGCTGTCATTTTGAATATATTGAGAAAGAGGGCAACGCGCTGATGCAGGCGCTGGAAGAAGAGAATGGCCTGGCCGATTTGCCGCTGGAACAGATGGCAGAAAGGCTTGCCTGGTACTATTGCGAGCTGACCGTTCTGCACCCTTTTTTGCGCGGTAACGGGCGCGCCCAGCGCCTTTTCTTTGAACAGCTGGTTATTCACGCCGGTTGCGATATTCAGTGGAACCGGATCGACAGTGACCGCTGGCAGGCTGCCGTTAAGGCGAGCCTGGCAGGGGACTTATCGCTGCTGGCCGCCGCTTTCGGCAAAGTCATCAGCGAGCGTGACGAAAACGCGTAGAATAACGCCGTGTCTTTTTTTTCGGAGCCAGTATGCTGCTACTGATTGATAACTATGACTCTTTTACCTGGAACCTTTACCAGTATTTTTGTGAAGCGGGCGCAGAGGTGCACGTCAGGCGTAACGACGAACTGACGCTGGAGCAGATAAGCGAGTTGAAACCGGAGCGGCTGGTCATCTCCCCAGGCCCGTGCACGCCTGACGAAGCCGGTATCTCACTGGAGGCTATCCGAACCTTTGCCGGGAAGATTCCCGTGCTGGGGGTCTGTTTGGGCCATCAGGCGATTGCACAAGCTTTTGGCGCACGTATTGTTCAGGCGCGTGAGGTAATGCACGGTAAAACCTCACTGATTGAGCATAATAACAGTGGCGTCTTTTCCGGCCTGAACCATCCGCTACAGGTGACACGCTATCATTCGTTAATCGTTGAGGCCGCCTCGCTGCCCGCCGACTTTGAAGTGACCGCCTGGTCGCTGCGTGACGGGGAGAGGGATGAAATTATGGGCCTGCGCCATCGTTCTTTGCCGCTGGAAGGCGTGCAGTTTCATCCAGAAAGTATCCTCAGTGAGCAGGGGCATGAGCTGCTGCAAAATTTCCTCAGGCAATAAATTCAGTTGCCTTAAAGTGATTTTTTATGCATATTTTATGATTATAATTTCACATCTCTGTAACGTTAAAAAATGAGGTTGGCAATGGCAGCGGATAAATTAGCGGTAACTCGCTCGACATTTGACGAAGTAATTTTGCCTGTTTATGCACCAGCACAGTTTGTACCCGTAAAGGGAAAAGGCAGCCGCGTTTGGGATCAGCAGGGCAAAGAGTACGTCGACTTTTCCGGCGGTATCGCTGTTACCGCGCTGGGCCACTGCCATCCGGCACTGGTGGAAGCGCTGAAAACGCAGGGTGAAACCCTCTGGCACACCAGTAACGTCTTCACCAATGAGCCCGCGCTGCGCCTGGCCAGCAAACTGATTGCTGCCACCTTCGCTGAACGCGTGTTCTTCGCTAACTCG
>DOOK01000442.1 GCA_003512805.1 Erwinia sp.
TGATGGGCTGATGGGCTGATGAAGCACCAGCCCCTCAGAGAGCTTACTGCGGCGGCTGCTCGTCATCCTCTTCACTGTCGAAGGCTAGCGCGCTGGCGCTGGCCGCATCAAACAACGACAGGCTCTCGATCTGACTGAGCATAATCACCTTACGGAACGCCATCGCGGATTTAGGATCGGAATCCAGCGTGATGTTATGTTCCGCATACCATTTGCTGTAGTTGTGTTCTACGCACAGATTCAGTGTCTTACCATCACGGTAGCCGCTCAGCATCGGGATCAGCACGATATTAGCCGTGCTTTCAATCTCAAAGGAAGCCGTGTGGATCATACCGATATAGATGCGGCGCGATTTCAGCGTGACCCAGGCCAGCTCGCCTTCTTCCATACACTGAAAAAGAATGCCTTCAACGCCATTGGAGCGTGAGAGTTCTTTATAGAGCTTTTTACGGCCCGTGCTGTTCAGCCTTGCGCTGCCGGACCAGTTCGAACGATAAAGGCAAAAAGCCACGGCAAAAGAGAGCATCACCACAACGGGCGCCTGGATACCTAAAAAGCTCCAGTTCATAAATTCTATTTGCCAGTTGTGGTGATGACCACCCGTTAGCTCAGGCATGATATTCAACAGGCTGGAGCAGGCGAGCAGAAAAAGCCAGATTAGCCCCGTAGCAATCACGCCCTGTAAGACGAAGATACAACCGTAAAGGGCGACCAGAAAGTAGACGTCCCAACCAAAAGAGCGTTTAATTTTAAAGCGGGTGGTGAGGTCGCGACTGGTATACCAGTAGCCGCAAACCATCAAAACCATAAATATCGCCGTTCCCATTATCAGGCCTCTTTATTTGTTTATCCCTGCCCGGCAGGATCAGGAAGTTTCCCGGTTGAAATATAAGCGCCTTCCCTGGCGCCGCGATTAATGATCCGTCTGCGGAACCGGATCGTCCTGCAGATGTTTTTTAAAATGTTTTTCAATCTGTTCCAGCGTCTTGCCCTGCGTTTCCGGCGCGAACAGCACCGCGAAAATGCCGCCAGCGATGCCGATAGCGGCAAAAGCAAAGAAGGTGTTGGTCAGACCAAACTTTTCCAACAGCGTCGGGAAAAGAAACGCGATAGAGAAGTTAGTCATCTGCATAGCGAACACCGAGATGCCGTTAGCCATCCCACGAATGCGCATCGGGAACATTTCCGAAAGCAGCAGCCAGGTCACCGGCGACAGGGCGCCCTGCTGGAAGCAGAGGAAAATCAGCATTCCGGCCAGCACAAGATAGCTGCGCAGCACGTCCGGATGGCCATCAACCGTTTCCGGCATCAGCCAGGTCAGCAGCCCAATCGCCAACAGCGTGCAGGTACAGCCAATCTGGCCGGTCAACAGCAGCGGACGACGACCAAAGCGGCTCAGCAGCATAATACCCACAAAGGTCATAATAACGGAAATGACGCCGTTAGCGATGGTTGCCAGCAGCGAAGCGTTAGTGCCCAACCCGGTAGCCTGCAGCATGGTAGGCGCATAGAACATGTTAGTGTTCACGCCGGAAAGCTGTTGCAGCATCGCCACGCCGATACCCAGCCCCACCAGGCGTTTCATCCAGGTGGAAATCGTTTTTTTACGAAGGGCGTTTTTCTCGCTTTTAGAAGACATTGATTTGCGAATTTCGCCCATCTCTTTTTCTACCATGCGTGAATGGCGGGTGCGCTCCAGCACGTCGCGCGCCTCTCTGTAGCGGCCATGCATCGCATACCAGCGAGGCGTATCCGGCAGGAATAGCATGCCGACCCACAGGATAACCGCAGGGACGCAGGCTACGCCCAGCATCCAACGCCAGGTGGTTTCGCCCCCCCAGACTTCGTTGATGGCAGCGTTGCTGGTATAGGCGATCAGCTGACCGGAGACGATCATCAGTTCCTGCAGCGTCACGAACTGCCAACGGCGATTTGCCGGGACGATTTCCGCGATGTAAACGGGCACGATAGCCGCCGCGCCGCCTACGGCCAGGCCGAGGATAAAGCGGAAGGTGATCATCATTTGCACGTTTGGCGCAGTGGCACAGCCCAGCGACCCGATCAAAAAGATCACCGCCATCACCAAAATGATTTTTTTACGGCCAAAGCGGTCCGCCACGCGTCCGGCGAAGATAGCGCCGATAGCGGAACCCAGAATCAAAAAGCTGGTTACCATCCCGGTGGTTAATGAGGTTAAATGCAGGTCATGCTTCATAAACAGCAATGCGCCTGCAATCACCCCGGTATCGTAGCCAAAGAGTAAACCGCCAAGGGTGGCGATAAACGCGATGACTTTTACCAGGGGTTCGGTCGAGGTACTCGCCTGAGTGCCGGCTGTCCCGCCGTTTGAGGTGTGATTCACAAGTTACTCCCTTGCCAACGTTATTATTGTGATAATGATGTGATAGCCATCACAGGATTAAATTTACTTCACATGGGGCATTTAGCCAGGCGAAACGGGAAATATAATTGCTTTTACCTGGGGAAAACGGCCATCTTGCTTATAAAATGCGCTAAAAACGAGAGAAGTGGAGCAGAATGTTGCAGAAGGGGCAGCCGGCGGCGTTTCAGTTTGCTCGTTTCTAAGTGTAATGGTAATTTCTGGGATAATTAATTTCGGGGATGAATGATGAAACAGCTGGTAATCGATATTTTAATGAAAATAGCTAAAATCGAAGTGGATGCGAAGGAGCTGACGGCGCAGGTAGAAAGATCGGA
>DOOK01000333.1 GCA_003512805.1 Erwinia sp.
GATTAAGGCATCCCGCGACGAATGCAGCGACAGCAGCTTTCCCTGGTCGCTCAATAACGCATGCTGCTGGCTATTTTTATTGGCTGCTACGCTCTGGTAGTGCATTTTGGGATGGCCGAGGGTTTGTTTTAACAGCGCGCGCTGGGCATCACGGCCTGCTGGTGCAGCGATGGCGGCCTGCCGCTTTTCGGTCAGCTGCACGCCCAACGACCCCTTCTCTTGCGCCTGATGCGCCTGCCGATCGGACAGCGTGGCCATAATCTCCTGTTCCAGCTCGCCTTCGACCAGCGTCGGAATAGCCACGTCGAGCCGGTTTAGCGACTGCAGCTCGTGGCTTTCCGGCGTGGGTATGGCCGGGCGAGCGGGCTGTTTTTTAAATAACGGCAGGTGGCTGAAGGCATGAAATCGCCCCTTACCGGTCGCCCGCGCCGCACTGCCCTGTTGTAAACCTGTGGTGACCGGCTGGGCGCCCCCCGGTAGCGTTCCGCCGCCGCGCTGGCTGGGCGAGGCATCCTGCTGGCGGGTTGTTCCCTGACTGGTTTGCGATGAAGTTACGCGCTGTGCGCTGCCTGAGCCTGTTGCAAGGGCGGTTCTGATTCCCGATAGCACGCTGTTCTCCTTAGACAGAATACTCACACCTGAGCTAAGTAGCGGAAAAAGCAGCGGAGTTCCGGCTGTAACCGATTATTCACATTTATTCATACCGCGGATGATAAATGATTGCATAGCTGGCTGGCGGCCCGTTCATCAAGCGGAAAAACAGACAGCTGGCGCGATGAAGCAGTCTTGCCTGTCCGAAGGGACTGGTTCTGAAGGCGTAAGGGGAACAACGGTCTGCGCGTAAGGCACAAAAAAGGAGAGGCATGATGCCTCTCCTGTGACCGCTCAAGTCGGTATGCCGTTGTGCCCGCGCAACCGGGCTTTAGTGCTTCAGCGTTTCACGTACTTTCTTCACGTCGTCAGCTTTCACCGCCGCGGCTTTGTTGCTCCAGCCCTGACGGATAAAGGTGGCCAGCTGCGCCACTTCCTCATCGTTCAGACGAGCAGCGAAGCCCGGCATGGCCAGAGTAGAAGGCGCTTTCGCCGTGGAAGGCTGCTGCGCGCCGGCCAGAATGGTATGGATCAGCCCCGTTGGATCGCCCGCGTTAACGAGCGTAGCCTGATCCAGCTGTGGGAAGACGCCTGGCGCGCCCTTGCCCGTCACAAAATGGCAGGCGCTGCAGTTATCCAGATAGAGACGCTCACCGCTGGTCAGGTTTTTGGCCGCGGTCAGCTTAGCTTCCGTCGCGCTGGCCGCTTTGCCGTCACTGGCAGAGAGGGATGGATTGCCACCCAGGAACTTCAGATAGGCGGCGATGGCTTTCAGATCCGCCTCGCTCATATAAGAAGTGCTGTGTTCCACCACGGAAGTCATCTCGCCGCCTACCGCAGCTTTATCGTTGCGGCCCGTCGCCAGATAATCAATGGTTTCCTGTTCCGTCCAGTGCGGTAAGCCACGCAGCGAAGGCACTTCCCAGTCGTTCAGGCTGCCGCCGGAAAGAAAACGCTTGTCGTCGCTGTCGAACGCCTTTTCATTCATGCCTATACCGCGAGGCGTATGGCAGCTGCCGCAGTGGCCCAGACTTTCGACAATGTAGGCGCCGCGATTCACCTCGGCTGAAGCACCGCCAACCGGCCGGAAAGCTTTATCGGAAGCAAACGCCCAGTTCCAGAAACGCATCCCCCAGCGCTGGCTGAACGGAAAGCTCAGGCTGGTTTCTGGCGGCTGCTCCGCGCTCGGCTTCACGCCCTGCATAAAATAGGTGTAAAGCGCGTGCATATCGTTGTCGCTGATTTTCGCATAATCAGGATAAGGCATCGCCGGATAAAGCCGTTTGCCATCAGGCAATACGCCTTTACGTACCGCGTCGGAGAACTGCTGCTCGCTGTAATTACCGATCCCGTGCTCTTTATCCGGCGTGATATTGGTCGAATAAATGGTGCCCAGGTTCGACTCTATTGCCAGACCACCGGAAAAAGCCGGTTTGCCGGGCAGCGAATGGCAGGCGCTACAGTCACCCAGGCGTGAGAGATACTCTCCCTGCTTAATCAGCTCGCCGTTATCTGCCGGGGCTGCCAGCGCAGCGCCTGTGCTGAGCAGCACGGCATTGGCGAGTAAAAAATGTTTAATCTTCATCGTCGCTTACGCCTGTACCATTGGACCGGGGTTTTTCAGATAGATATCTTTAATGGCCTGTGCCGCCATCAGCGTCAGCGCGCCGATGGTATCGGTCGGGTTCGCCTGGAAGTTTTGCGGGAAAGCATTGCCGCCCGGCACGAAGACGTTATGAACATCCCAGCTTTGCAGATATTTGTTCAGCGCTGAGGTAGCAGGATTATCGCCCATTACCGCGCCGCCCACGTTATGCGTCGAGACGTATTTGGTCAGGTCAAAATGCGCGTCCATTGGCAGGAAGCTCTCGCTATAGCTGTCCGGATTCAGTTCTTTAGTGATGTTACTGACCACGCCTTTCAAATATTGCTGTAGCTTGAGCTCATTCTGTTTCCAGTCAAAGGTCATACGCAGCAGCGGATAGCCGTACTCATCCTTGTAGTTCGGATCCAGATCGAGATAGATATCGCGATAGGACTGGCAGGTGGTAGTGATGCTGATTTTCATCGAATGGCCGTACCACTCTTCCAGCCCCTCTTTCCAGCCGGTTCCCCATGCTGGCGTGCCTTTTGGCAGCGCGGTACTGATTGGCGTACCGGTAGCCTCTGAGCTATGAATTTTTGCCCCGCCGATAAAGCCCAGTCCCGGGCCATCAAAGTTGCCGGGTGAAATATCGTTAATCATCTGGCCGGTGGCACCGGCGGTGGCAAACGGGTTGAAGTTTTTATCTTTAAAGAACAGCGTGGCGCCGCCGTTGCTCAGGAAGGCATAGTTGCGGCCAACGACACCCTCTTCGGTAACAGGATTATAAGGTTTGCCGATGCCGGACAGCAGCATCAGACGCACGTTACAAAACTGGAAGCTGCTCAACACCACGATTTTCGCGGGCTGGAAGCATTCGTTGCCCTGAGCATCAATATAAATTACGCCCTTAGCCGTTTTCTTATCGTCGTGCAGTACGACTTTCATCACGTTGGCGTGCACTTCATAAGAGAAGTTGTCCATACGCTTAAGCGCGTCCATTACGGCGGTCTGCGGCGAAGCTTTCGAATAATTCAGGCACGGGTACTTACTGCAGTAGCCGCAGTAGTTACAGGGCGCGATCTGGTTGCCGTAAGGATTGGTCCAGGCACGAGAAACGCAGGCGGACGGGTTTGGAAACGGATGGTAACCGAGTTTTTTCGCCGCTTTTGCAAACATGCTGGTATTAAGCGTATCTTCCAGTGGGGGAAGCGGATAAGGCTCTGAACGCGGTCCTTCAAACGGATCGCCCCCTTCCAAAATCTGACCACGCAGGTTGCCAGTATTACCTGACTGGCCGCAGATACGTTCAAATTTGGTGTAATATGGCTCGATTTCGTCCCAGGTGAACGGGAAGTCCATGATGCGCATATCTTCCTGCAGGATCCCGGGTTTATAAGCCTGATCCGCATAGGTTTTGAGCTTCAGATCGACAGGCGTGGGACGGATAAGCACCGCCGTCCAGTGCAGGCCAGAGCCGCCCACGCCCGTACCTGGGGCAAAAGCGCCCCATTTACGTGTTGGTAACGCCGTCTCGCTCATGTTGTATCGCACGGTTACAGCCGCTTCTGCCGGGGTTGCCATAACTTTATTACGCACGGCATACGCATATTCATCAGCCGGTTTAGGATAGGCAAACTCTTCATATCCCCGATCGCCGCCACGTTCCAGCGCGCGCACTTTTAATCCGGCCATAGCCAACTCAATGCTCATTAATGAGCCAGCCCAGCCCAGGCCGACCACTACAACGTCGACTTCTTCTTTATTTATTGTTGCCATTTTAGTCCTGCCAGTGGGTAATCAGAGAAAAACTCAGGCTCGCTCGCCTTTAATGCTTATTGGAGATCGGAAGAGCGGTTCAGCAGGAATGCCGAGACCGG
>DOOK01000282.1:0-535 GCA_003512805.1 Erwinia sp.
GACCCATGCGCAGTATGGGCTGACCACCATTTTGTGGGCGGGCGATAACTTCCAGATTGCTTCTGGTAGTCAGCAGTCCCGTACCGATAATGGTGATAAAGTTGCTATGGTGCTGTTTCGCAATGGCGATCAGATGGTAATGAACCAAAGCACCAACGAAACGTTCTTCTCGTTTAACGGCAAAAAGAGTCTGGTTTCCTGTAGCCGTACCGGCGAACGGGAAAACAGTACGGTTACGCTGCAACGTACCGACGCCTCGGGGAAAGTCGAATCCTGAGTGGCTTGCGCTGTGAAAATCCCGCTAATGCCTGGCGCGAGCAGCAAACCTGCACCCTTACGCTTTGAAGAGGACAGTATGGCTATCAGAGTAACGCATCAGCCCAAACCGGAAGAACTGGCAGAAATCGAAGCCGGTTTGCTGGCTTTTAACGCGCGGTTTATGGATATCAGCGAGTTAAAAAGCCTGGGCGTGTTTATTGAAGATGACCAGGGTAAAAAGCTGGCTGGCCTCACCGGGTCAACCGCAGGCAACTGC
>DOOK01000282.1:745-4122 GCA_003512805.1 Erwinia sp.
GTCAACCGCAGGCAACTGGCTACGTATCAATATGCTTTGGGTCAGTGAGGCACTGCGCGGAAAGGGGACCGGCACGGCGTTGATAGCGGCGGCGGAAGAGGAGGCCCGAAGACGCGGCTGCCTCTATGCTCAGGTAGACACCGCCAGCTTCCAGGCCCGACCCTTCTATGAAAAACAGGGATATGTAGTCAAGCTGGTGCTGGATAATTATCCGCGCGTACACCAGCGGTTTTACCTGACGAAAACGCTGTAGTCAGAAAAAGGCAATTATTCTCCGGGCCGCTGGCGTAGATCCAGCGGCGAGTTCTCCGCTTCGTCCAGCAGCGCCAGCCACTCTCTTATCGTCACTTCCTGCCAGGAAAGGTGGCCTTTTGTCGTGCCCATCAGCACCACGTCCGGCCGCAGCGCCCGATAAAATTCCAGCGTTTTTTTCAGATCCGCTTCGTTGCTTTCCGGCACCAGCACGGTGACCCAGCGCTGGTGGCTGAGGCTGACAGTATCGCCGACAAAAAGATAGGTCTTGCCATAGGGCGAAGCATAAAGGTAAGTGGTGCTGCCTGGCGTATGCCCCGGTGTGGGCACCACGTGCAGACTGCCGCAGTGAAC
This sequence comes from Erwinia sp., assembly GCA_003512805.1. GTDB lineage: Bacteria > Pseudomonadota > Gammaproteobacteria > Enterobacterales > Enterobacteriaceae > Erwinia. The sequence goes on from DOOK01000282.1 coordinate 1,352, forward strand.
TTCCGCCTGGTTAAAGGTATCGTCCGCTTCGGCGAACGAGCTAACGGGACCGAGCGCGCGGTTATGGCAATAAAGTGCAGAGTTAAAGCGCTGCTGCAGCAATTGCGTGCCGGGGCCGGCCTCGTGCCAGTGGGTCAGATAATGGCGGAAAATCCCCCCGAGATCGCTGATGATATTGTGATCTTCCCTGTCCTCGACGCGTGAGATCAGCACGTTGCCACGAGAAAGCTTTAGCAGAAAGCCATGCATCATGACTTCCGGATCCTGTTCGCCTGGCGGAAACTCCGGCGTGGAGATCCAAAGATCTTCATACAGCTGCTTCATGGATGCTCCCGCAGCACCGAATGTCCCGACAGGGACAGTCTGGCCACGTCGTTTTCGACCCGCAGCTGGCCATGTGCGCCCAGCGGGAGCGTCACGGTATGCCAGTGATGGCCAAATTCCAGGCCGGTCACGACCGGCAGGCCGGTCAGCTCGCGTATCAGCGTCCATACGCTGTCAAAATCGTAGCCGTTATCGTACTCGCCGAGTTTTACGCCGGTAAAGCTGCCCGTCACGATGGCTTTTTGCCGTGCCAGCACGCCGTGCTGGGCGAGTTGCAGCAGCATTCTTTCCACGCGAAAAGGGTGTTCATTAATATCTTCAATGACCAGAATGCCGCCGTCTATTTCCGGCAGCCACGGCGTACCAATCAGTGATGTCAGCATGGCCAGATTACCTCCCCATACCCTGCCGGAAACATCTACCGTCTGTGGTGCTGTTTGCCAGGTCAGCGTGAATTCAGGGGAGGTCAGTGCCTGCCAGAAATGATTGAGGGTGAAATCGGAAACGACGTCTGCGCCAAAATTACTGGCCAGCATCGGGCCGCTGAACGTTTGCCCGCCTGCTTTCAGCAGCGCCATCTGGATGACGGTGAAATCACTGTGGCCACAGATGGCCATTGGACGCTCCCGCAGGCGTGCGGCCAGCGTTGCAGCATCGAAATGGGGAAGCAGTCGGGTGGCACCATAGCCGCCGCGAACCGGCATCACAATGTCCGCCTCAACATGCTGCAAATCCAAATCCTGTAGCCGCTGTTCGTCGCTACCGGCAAAGCGTTGGCTGCGACGGACAATCGCGGGCAGGTTAGTTACCCGATGACCCTGCTCCTGCAAACGCTGCACGGCAAGCTGCGCGGCCGCCTGATTTTGGCAATAGCCGGAAGGCGCAATCAAATGGAAAGTGCGTGGAGTAACGGACATAATCTTCACTTTTATCCTTAATTGGCTAAATTTTGGCCCTTATTCAACGGTTTTCCGTCCTGGTAAAGCTGGTAGCCTTGTGTTTTCAGACAGGGCAGCTGTTTTGTGCACAAGGTTAGGGAATCATTTTGCGCAATACAGGGTCCAATACGGCTGATAATGACGAAAAGCGCAGCTGAAGTCATCCACCGCTGCGCTAAATTAGGAGTTTCGGTAATATTATCCCGGCAAACTGCCGCTATGATAAAACGTGAAGCTAAGGCTCAGAGGAATAAAATAGCGTGAAGAGCGTAAAAACAGCGGCAATCGTAGGTATGCTTTTGCTGGCCGGCTGCGCCAGCCAGCCGCATAAGGCGAATGAACATCAGCGGCAAACCCCGCTAACCAAAGCTCCGCCGGGTAAAGTTTCTCAGGCATGGTCGCTATTTACGGAGAACGCCGCGCACAACTATGGCGTTGATCAAAAGCTGGTTGAGGCGATCATTTCCGTGGAATCGGGCGGCAATCCAACGGTAGTCAGCAAGTCGAATGCCATTGGATTGATGCAGATAAAAGCCTCTACGGCGGGCCGGGAAGTCTATCGGGTACAGGGCCGTCACGGTCAGCCAAGTTCATCCGAACTGCGCGATCCGGTGAAAAATATCGATATCGGTACGGCTTATCTGAAAATTTTGCAGGATCAGTCGCTGGCGGGGATCCGCGATCCGAAAACGTTGCGCTACGCTACCATCGTTTCCTATGCCAACGGGGCAGGTGCGCTGCTGAGAACCTTTTCACGTGACAGAGATCGCGCTATCGCCATGATTAACACCATGACGCCGGAAGAGTTTTATCAGCATGTTCAGAGCAAGCATCCGGCTGCCCAGGCGCCGCGTTACCTTTGGAAGGTAACCACGGCCTATCGGACGATTTAAGGGACAGCAAGGCATGAATCAGGCTACCCGGGGCGGATGGCTCCGCTTCCGGCTACTGAAAACGCGTGGCTTTTTCACGCGCCAGGCGTTCCAGCGAGAAAATAACATTCTGTAGCAGACGCTCCTGGGTGAAATCCAGTGAGGCAAAGCGAAAGCTCAGACGCGGCGTGACAACGGTCTCGCTTTTATTGCCTACCACCTTGCGCTGGCCGACGTTAACCAACATGGCGTCTGCTTCCAGGCGACCATACTCGCCCAGTTCGACGCAGACCTTTTTAAAGATTTCGCCGCCTTCCAGGCTTTCCGGGACGGGAGAGTCGCTTAACACGCCAACCCCGCCGAGGGACAGGTCCTGGACTCGCATCCGTGTTTCACCGCTGCCGTCCGGCCACCGGACATAACAGTAAAAAACGGGGTTTAGCGGAGCGGCGACGCGAAAAAATTCACGCCGTTGTATCATTATCAGCTCGTCTGGCAGACCAGCACCAAAGGCGGGCTGACCTTCATAGCTGTCTTTTTCAAGCCTGTTAAGCGTAAACCCGACCTTCGCGCCCTGCGTTTCAGCTGTCAGGTGCAGCTCGTGCATGTCCAGCGCCAGCTGGTTTTCATAATCATT
>DOOK01000283.1:0-288 GCA_003512805.1 Erwinia sp.
CAGGTTGAGGATCATATGGCGAACCTGATCGTCGCGCAGATGCTGTTTCTGGAAGCAGAAAACCCGGAAAAGGATATCCACCTTTATATTAACTCTCCTGGTGGCGTAATTACCGCGGGCATGTCTATTTACGACACCATGCAATTTATCAAGCCTGATGTCAGCACCATCTGTATGGGCCAGGCCTGCTCAATGGGCTCTTTCCTGTTGACCGCCGGTGCGAAAGGCAAGCGTTACTGCCTGCCGCATTCCCGCGTGATGATCCATCAGCCGCTGGGCGGCTTCCAG
>DOOK01000283.1:470-4897 GCA_003512805.1 Erwinia sp.
GCCGCTGGGCGGCTTCCAGGGGCAGGCGTCGGACATTGATATCCACGCGCGTGAGATTATCAAAACCAAGCAGATGATGAACGAGCTGATGGCCAAACATACCGGCCAGAGCGTCGAAACCATCGAGCGTGATACCCAGCGCGATCGCTTCCTCTCTGCAGGCGAAGCGGTAGAGTACGGCCTGGTCGACTCCATTCTGAACCAGCGCGGTTAATTGGCGCTGGTGGGTAAAAAAGATTGCTGCCGTCACACAGGCAGACTGACGGCTCCGGCCGTCAGGGTTAAACAAGAGGGGCAAGTTAATGACAGATAAGCGCAAAGACGGTTCAGGTAAGCTGCTGTACTGCTCTTTTTGCGGCAAAAGCCAGCATGAAGTCCGTAAGCTGATTGCCGGCCCGTCAGTGTATGTCTGCGACGAATGCGTCGACTTATGTAACGACATCATTCGCGAAGAGATCAAAGAGGTCGCGCCCCACCGCGAGCGCAGTTCGCTGCCGACGCCGCATGAAATCCGCGAGCATCTGGACGACTACGTTATCGGCCAGGAGCGGGCGAAGAAGGTGCTGGCGGTGGCGGTCTATAACCACTACAAGCGCCTGCGCAACGGCGACACCAGCAACGGCATCGAGCTGGGCAAGAGCAACATCCTGCTGATTGGCCCGACCGGCAGCGGCAAGACGCTGCTGGCGGAAACGCTGGCGCGCCTGCTGGACGTGCCGTTTACCATGGCCGACGCCACCACGCTGACCGAAGCGGGCTATGTGGGCGAGGACGTGGAAAACATCATCCAGAAGCTGCTGCAGAAATGCGACTACGACGTGCAGAAAGCGCAGCGCGGCATCGTGTACATTGATGAAATCGACAAGATTTCCCGCAAGTCGGATAACCCGTCCATCACGCGTGACGTGTCGGGCGAGGGCGTGCAGCAGGCGCTGCTGAAGCTGATTGAGGGCACCGTTGCCGCGGTACCGCCGCAGGGCGGCCGCAAGCACCCGCAGCAGGAATTCCTGCAGGTGGACACCTCGAAAATCCTGTTTATCTGCGGCGGCGCGTTTGCCGGGCTGGACAAGGTTATCTCACAGCGCGTGGACACCGGGTCGGGCATCGGCTTTGGCGCCACGGTGAAGGGCAAGGCGGAGAAGGCGACGGAAGGGGAGCTGCTGGCGCAGGTTGAGCCGGAAGACCTGATTAAGTTCGGCCTGATCCCGGAATTTATCGGCCGTCTGCCGGTGGTGGCGACGCTGACGGAGCTGAGCGAGGAAGCGCTGATCCAGATCCTGTGCGAGCCGAAGAACGCGCTGACCAAGCAGTATCAGGCGCTGTTCAGCCTGGAAGGCGTGGAGCTGGAGTTCCGGGAAGAGGCGCTGAAGGCGATAGCGGGCAAGGCGATGTCGCGCAAGACCGGGGCGCGCGGTCTGCGCTCGATAGTGGAGGGCGCGCTGCTGGACACGATGTACGACCTGCCGTCGATGGACGACGTGGAAAAGGTGGTGATCGACGAGTCGGTTATCGCGGGCGAGTCGGACCCGATGCTGATTTACGGCAAGGGCGACGCGCAGCAGGCTTCTGGTGAATAAATAACCGCACCTTTCCAACCGGTTAACGTAAATGGGGGAAATTTTTCCCCCATTTACTTTTCTCTCGCACATAACGTTGAATGTCTTACATTCATCCCCATATACTCAACTACCTGTGGGTAAAACTGCATGCCTGACGATTGCGGTTCCCCTCACCCTGGCGGAAATTAAACTAAGAGAGAGCTCTATGAATCCTGAGCGTTCTGAACGCATTGAAATCCCTGTGTTGCCGTTGCGTGACGTAGTGGTTTATCCGCACATGGTAATTCCGTTGTTTGTAGGCCGTGAAAAATCGATTCGCTGCCTTGAAGCCGCCATGGATCATGACAAAAAGATCATGCTGGTCGCACAGAAAGAGGCTTCAACGGATGAACCTGGCATTAACGATCTCTTCTCTGTAGGGACCGTAGCGTCAATTTTACAGATGCTGAAGCTGCCTGACGGCACGGTAAAAGTGCTGGTCGAAGGGCTGCAGCGCGCGCATATCACCACGCTTGCCGATAACGGCGACCATTTTACGGCTCAGGCGGAATATCTGGCTTCGCCTGAAATTGATGAACGCGAGCAGGAAGTGCTGGTCCGTACGGCGATTAACCAGTTTGAAGGCTATATCAAACTGAACAAAAAAATCCCGCCGGAAGTGCTGACCTCGCTGAACAGCATTGAAGACGCCGCGCGCCTTGCAGATACCGTCGCGGCCCATATGCCGCTGAAGCTGGCCGACAAACAGTCCGTGCTGGAGATGTCTGACGTTAATGAACGTCTGGAATATCTGATGGCGATGATGGAGTCGGAAATCGATCTGCTGCAGGTGGAAAAACGCATTCGTAACCGCGTGAAAAAGCAGATGGAAAAGAGCCAGCGCGAGTACTATCTGAATGAGCAAATGAAGGCCATTCAGAAAGAACTGGGCGAAATGGACGACGCGCCGGATGAAAACGAAGCGCTGAAGCGCAAAATCGACGCGGCAAAAATGCCAAAAGAGGCGCGCGATAAAACCGAAGCCGAGCTGCAGAAGCTGAAAATGATGTCACCTATGTCGGCGGAAGCGACCGTGGTGCGCGGCTATATCGACTGGATGGTGCAGGTGCCGTGGAATGCGCGCAGCAAGGTGAAGAAAGATCTGGTGAAGGCGCAAGAGACGCTGGATATCGATCACTTTGGCCTGGAGCGTGTCAAAGACCGTATTCTGGAATATTTAGCGGTGCAGAGCCGTGTCAGCAAAATCAAGGGGCCGATCCTGTGCCTGGTTGGCCCTCCGGGAGTAGGTAAAACCTCTCTGGGCCAGTCGATCGCTAAGGCGACCGGCCGTAAATATGTGCGTATGGCGCTGGGCGGCGTGCGTGACGAAGCGGAAATCCGCGGGCACCGTCGTACCTATATCGGTTCCATGCCGGGCAAGCTTATCCAGAAAATGGCGAAAGTTGGCGTAAAAAACCCGCTGTTCCTGCTGGATGAGATCGATAAAATGTCTTCGGACATGCGCGGCGACCCGGCTTCGGCCCTGCTGGAAGTGCTGGATCCCGAGCAGAACATTGCTTTTAACGATCACTATCTGGAAGTCGATTACGATCTGTCGGACGTGATGTTTGTGGCGACTTCTAACTCCATGAATATTCCGGCACCGCTGCTGGACCGTATGGAAGTTATCCGCCTGTCGGGCTATACCGAGGACGAAAAGCTTAATATTGCCAAACAGCATTTGCTGCCGAAGCAAATCGAGCGCAATGCCCTCAAAGCGAGCGAGCTGACCGTAGACGACAGCGCGATCGTAGGCATTATTCGTTATTACACCCGTGAAGCGGGCGTACGTAGCCTTGAGCGCGAGCTGTCCAAGCTGTGCCGTAAGGCCGTCAAAACGCTGCTGATGGATAAAAGCGTCACCCATATTGAGATTAATGCCGATAACCTCAAGGATTTCCTGGGCGTGCAGCGTTTCGACTATGGTCGTGCCGACAGCGAAAACCGCGTAGGGCAGGTCACGGGGCTGGCGTGGACGGAAGTGGGCGGCGATCTGCTGACCATCGAAACGGCGTGTGTGCCGGGTAAAGGCAAGTTGACCTACACCGGCTCGCTGGGCGAGGTGATGCAGGAGTCGATTCAGGCGGCCCTGACCGTGGTACGTGCACGTGCAGAAAAGCTGGGTATTAACGGTGACTTCTACGAAAAACGCGATATTCACGTGCACGTGCCGGAAGGCGCCACGCCGAAAGATGGCCCGAGCGCGGGTATTGCGATGTGTACAGCGCTGGTTTCCTGTCTTACCGGTAACCCGGTGCGCGCCGATGTGGCGATGACCGGCGAGATTACGCTTCGCGGCCAGGTTCTACCTATCGGCGGCCTGAAAGAGAAGCTGCTGGCTGCGCATCGCGGCGGGATTAAAACCGTGCTGATTCCGGATGAAAACAAGCGCGATCTGGAAGAAATTCCGGATAACGTGATTGCCGATCTGGACATCCATCCGGTTAAGCGTATCGAAGAAGTGCTGACGCTGGCGCTGCAAAATGCCCCTTACGGCATGCAGGTCGCGACCGCGAAATAGTGATATAAGACAAAAACACCCTAAATCCAGAGCTGGCAGACGAATTCGTACTTGCCAGCTTTTTTTTGTGCCGTTAATTTAGGGGGCTGTTAAGCCGGTGAAGGTCTGAACAGGCTCTGCTTTTACGACTCGACAAACAACGATAACTGATGCGTGTTCGTAACGGGGGAAGCCCGTTTGCGAAGTGAAATAATAAAGAGGGGATGATTGAGTGAATAAGTCACAGTTGATCGACAACATTGCTGCAAACGCTGATATCTCTAAAGCAGCGGCAGGACGTGTGCTGGACGCTTTTATGGAAGCGGTAA
>DOOK01000283.1:5055-6673 GCA_003512805.1 Erwinia sp.
AAGCGGTAACCGACTCTCTTAAATCGGGTGATGAAGTGGCGCTGGTAGGATTTGGCACTTTTTCCGTGCGTGAACGTGCGGAACGTAGTGGACGCAACCCGCAAACCGGTAAAGAAATTACTATTCCTGCGGGCAAAGTCCCGGGGTTCCGTGCCGGTAAGGCGCTGAAAGACGCGGTTAATTAACGTCAGGCAGCAATTTCTTCGGTGGAATGAGGACTGTCCTGACGTTCTCATGTACCATACGAGGCACATCACAACATGATGTGCCTTTTTTGTTTCAACGGTCGCAAGAGCCTGATACGCAGCGGCGTGGAGCGCCCCGGGAACGTGGGAAGCAAGCGCAAGGGTTTACATTCATAACACAGCGGAGTGTTGTCACACCATGATGGACAATTTACGCGCGGCGTCGAACCATGTCGTGCTCAAAATTATATTGGGTCTGATCATCCTCTCTTTTGTTCTGACCGGGGTGGGCAACTACCTGATCGGCGGCAATGGAGATTATGCAGCTAAGGTCAATGGTCAGGAAATCAGTCGCGCCCAGTTGGAAAGAGCGTTCAGCAACGAACGTTCGCGCCAGCAGGAAATGCTGGGTGAACAGTTCTCTCAGCTGGCCGGCAATCCTGCTTATCTGCAGCAGATCCGCCAGCAGGCGCTTTCTCAGCTGGTGGATGAGGCGCTGTTGGATCAGTATGCGAAAGATCTGCAGCTGGCAGTGAGCGACGATCAGATCAAGCAGGCTATTTTCAATCAGCCCGCCTTCCAGACTAACGGCAAATTCGATAATGCCCGCTATCTGGCCATTATTAACCAAATGAACCTGACTGCCGATCAGTACGCTCAGGCGCTGCGCAAGCAGCTGACCACGCAGCAGCTGATCGCGGCAGTGACCCGCACCGACTTTATGCTGCCGGGCGAAACCGACTCGCTGGCCGCGCTGGTTTCTCAGGAACGTCTGGTGCGTGAGGCGACGATTAACGTCGCGGCGCTGGCGGCGAAGCAAAACGTCAGCGATGAAGAAGTTAAAAACTATTACGAGCAGAATAAAAACAGCTTTATGGCGCCGGAACAGTTCCGCGTCAGCTATATCAAGCTGGATGCGGCCTCATTGCAAAAAGAGGTCAGCGAGAGTGATATTCAAAGCTGGTATGAGCACCATCAGCAGGATTATACCCAGCCGCAGCGCAGCCGTTTTAGCGTGATCCAAACCAAAACCGAAGCTGATGCACAGGCGGTACTGGACGCGCTGAAAAAAGGCGGTGATTTTGCTGCGCTGGCAAAAGAGAAATCCATCGATCCTATCTCTGCACGTAAAGGTGGTGATATGGGCTGGCTGGAGCCGGATACCACGCCGGACGAGCTGAAGAGCGCTAACCTGACGCAGAAAGGTCAGCTTTCAGGGGTAATCAAATCCTCTGTCGGCTTTATTGTCGCGCGTCTGGACGATGTTAAGCCGCAGCAAATCAAACCGCTTGCTGCCGTACATGACGACATTGCCGCTAAAGTGAAACACGAAACGGCTGTCGACGCTTATTTCAAGCTGCAGCAGAAAGTGAGCGAAGCGGCGAGTAATGATAATGAGTCGCTGGCGGGCGCTGAAGAAGCGGCAGGCGTGA
>DOOK01000147.1 GCA_003512805.1 Erwinia sp.
TGATGCAGCGCCGCGAAACGCTCGATCAGTTCAACAGCCTGCAGGAAAAGCTGATCGAGCGTTTCGCGGCGCTGCATCAGCAGCACGGTTTTAGCTGGCTGCACTTTGCCTGCTGCCGCGATACGGATGAAGATCGCGGTACCGTGCAGTATCTTCAGGACTGCGCAACGGAAGCGGGACTGCCGAGCGAATTTCTCTATATTGACGAGATAGGCCTGGGTGAAAAAGGCCAGTTTACCGACGTACATGACCAGGTAATTAGCAATCTTTTCAAGCTCTATCCCTGGGAATTTATGCTGCGTGAAACGTTCTCTACCAAGCTCGCTGATGCGGGCGTGCGCTGGCTGGAACCGGCCTGGAAAAGCATTATTTCCAACAAGGCGCTGCTGCCCATGCTGTGGAAAATGTTTCCCAACCATCCCAACCTGCTGCCTGCTTATTTCGCTGAAGACAACGTTCCGGCGATGGATAAATATGTGGTCAAGCCGCTGTTTTCACGTGAAGGCGCTAATATCCGCATCGTGGAGAATGGCAAAGAGATCGCCCGGGTGGACGGCCCTTATGGCGAAGAAGGCATGATCGTGCAGCAGTTCCATCCGCTGCCAAAATTTGGCGACAGCTACACGCTGATCGGTAGCTGGCTGATTGACGATCAACCAGCCGGTATTGGCCTGCGCGAGGATCGTGACCTGATCACACAGGATCTCTCCCGTTTCTACCCGCACACCTTTATCGAGTAAACGCGGGTCTTAGCCTACCCGCACCGAAAGCATACTAATGGAGGCCATTTCCAGCCCGTCTGTCGGCACGGAAATGGCTTCGCCCGGTTCTCGTGCACCCAGCACGTAGAGCAGCGGCAGGAAGTGTTCCGGCGTTGGGTTAGCAAGCGCCGCGCCCTCATGCTGCATAAAATTAACCAGTGGATGATCGTCCACTGCGCCTTCCCACGCCAGATGCTCACGCACATAGTGATTGAATGAGACAGCCCAGCCGTGCGGCTTCGCGCTGTCGTCCCGGTTTGCCATCCTCAAATTATGTACCACATTGCCACTGGCGATAATGCTATAACCGCGTTCGCGCAGGGCGGTCAGCTTGCGGCCCAGTGAAAAATGGTAGGCGGCGGGTTTGGTGCCGTCTACGCTAAGCTGCACTACCGGTATATCGGCCTGTGGATACATTTTTATCAGCACGCCCCAGGCTCCGTGATCCAGCCCCCACGATTGATCCTGTATCACTTCAACCGGGGAAAGCGCATCGGCTACTTCTTGTGCCAGCGCGGGTGAACCGGGCGCAGGATAACGCGTCTCAAACAGCGCCTGTGGAAAACCGCCAAAATCGTGGATAGTGCGCGGTTTTTCCATTGCGGTCACGGCCGTTCCACGCGTGTACCAGTGGGCAGAAACAGCCACGATCCCCTTCGGACGCGGCAGGTTTTGCCCTAATATGCGCCATGCTTCGGTATAAGTATTTTCCTCCAGCACGTTCATCGGGCTGCCGTGGCCCAGGAAAAGCGCGGGCATCAGTGATTTCATCATTCTCTCCGGGACAGTAAAGCGATAACGGATACGTTACGCTCTTTTCTGCGCCGAAAATGCCGGATAAGCGTGATAAAGATCTTCAAAAAATCTGATGGAAAAGAAATGACTTTTCCTGACGTCGCACCCGTCACTTCTCTGATAATGCACAGTAGTGGTTATACTTTCAGGGAGAAGGAAACGAGCGTCCCCCTACCTTTATTGCTGACGCAATCGGCTGGCGGTGTCACTTTTATGGAGGCTTTGCTGGGTATTATCGGTCAAAAACCTTCGGCGCGGATGCTGGGTTTTGCTGCTGTTATCATGCTGCTGAACACATCGCGTGGGAACCGGGCAAGGAACATATCGTGCCAAAAGAGAAGGAACATCTCGTACGGAAACCAACCGGGGAACCTATCATATGGAATCGGCTGTGGGACACGTCGTACGGAAACGGGGTGGCGAACACACCATATGGAATCGGCTGTGGAACACGTCGCATGGAAGCGGGCTGTAGAACACATCATATGGAATCGGCTGTGGAACACGTTGCACAGAAACGGGCTGGAGCACACCTCGCGTGGAAACCGGTCGGGAAACAAATTGTGAGAACCGACCGTGGAACACACTGCATGGAAACCTTGCGGAAAACCGATCTCAGCGTTCAAACAATCGAACCGCGCGCCTGCACGGTTTTATCCATCCGTACAGAAGCGCGGCGACATGCTTAGCTGGCCTGACGCGTTTCCCGACTGCGGCGGTAAGCAACCAAATCTTCGATAGTCACTACCGGCATCTGGTGCTGTTTCGCAAAAGTGATGGCTTCCGGCGCGTGGGCCATAGTCCCGTCATCGTTAGTCAGCTCGCACAGCACGCCTGCAGATTTAAAACCGGCCAGCGTCACTAAGTCGATAGTTGCTTCTGTATGCCCGCCGCGCGTCAGCACACCGCCCTCACGCGCAAGCAGCGGGAATACATGTCCCGGACGGTGCAGATCGCTCGGTTTAGCATTATCGGCGATAGCGGCACGTATGGTGGTGATACGATCCGCAGCGGAGACGCCGGTAGTCACGCCTTCAGCCGCCTCAATGGTAACGGTAAAACCGGTGCCAAAAGAGCTGGTGTTGTTTTCTACCATCATCGGCAGGTCCAGCTGGCGGCGGCGTTCTTCATTCAGGCAGAGACAGACAATGCCGCTGCCGTGGCGAATAGTCAGCGCCATCTGTTCAACGGTCATGGTTTCCGCGGCGAAAATCATATCGCCTTCGTTTTCACGATCTTCATCATCCAGCACCATGACGCCACGGCCATTGCGCAGCGCATCGATAGCGCGTTCCACACGCTGTTCAGGCGTGCCAAATTCAGAAAGAAGCGTCTGATTCATGGTAAATAATCCTTTGAGTAATATGGTTACCAGAACCAGGGCGAGCTTAGGAGTGTCTTGCAGCGACAAAAAATAACGGCGTGGCGGGCGCAGGCCCGACAGGATACGTTACTCTCTCCCATCCGGACTTTAACCGTCGGCCCCGGAATTACACCGGATCTGCTGACCTTCAAACCCAAAAGATTTGAAGCGCTCGCGGGCTTTCAGCCGTAGCCGATTTACCGCCGGTGGGGAATTTCGCCCCGCCCTGAGAATAAGCCTGATTACTATAGCGCCGAAAAAAAACCAGGGCAACGAACAAAATGTGCAAATTGTTAGCCATTTTGCCGCTTTAACGTTTTTGGGTTTAACCTTTATGGTTATGGCATTACACTTAACGAAACTTTGCCGCTACCAGGAAGCCGCCATGATTGACCCGAAAAAAATTGAACAACTTGCTCGTCAGGTTCATGACTCTATGCCAAAAGGGATCCGTGAGTTTGGCGATGATGTCGAAAAGAAAATCCGCCAGACGCTGCAATCACAGCTGACCCGTCTGGATCTGGTTAATCGCGAAGAATTCGACGTGCAGACGCAGGTCCTGCTGCGCACGCGTGAGAAGCTGGCCGCGCTGGAAGCACGTATTGCCGAGCTGGAAAGCCGTGGTGCTGAAGTGCCGAAAGCGGAAACACCGAAAGAAGTGCTGAAAACGGAAGATATGCAGTAACGCCCCAGGCGAAGCCGTTAAAAAGGTGCCCTGTTGGCACCTTTTGACGTTTAAGGGCGGGCATTTTTTCTGCCCGCACACTTATCAGCTTTTTGCCTGAATGGCCTTGATAATATTGCTGGTGGAAATACCGTCTTCAAAGTTCAGCACGCGAACTTCACCGCCGTTTGCCCACACTTCTTTACTGCCTGCGATCTCTTCCGGCTTGTAATCGCCGCCTTTAACCAGCAGATCCGGCAGGATATCAGCGATGACTCGCTGAGGAGTATCCTCTTCAAACGCCACTACCCAGTCTACCGCTTCCAACGCGCCCAGCACGATCATCCGGTTCTCCAGTGGATTAACCGGACGGCTCTCGCCTTTCAACCGCTTTGTGGACGCATCGCTGTTGACGGCTACGATCAGCCGATCGCCCAGCTTGCGTGCATTGGCGAGGTAAGACACGTGGCCGGCATGGAGAATATCGAAGCAGCCATTGGTCATCACCACTTTCTCACCGCGACGGCGCGCCAGCGTCACCGCCTCTTTCAGCTGCGCCTCGCTCATCACGCCGAAACCGGCTTCGGGACGCGCGCGGATAGCGTTCTCCAGCTCGACTGGCGAAACCGTTGATGTCCCCAGTTTACCCACCACCACACCGGCGGCGGCGTTAGCCAGGAAACAGCTCTCTTCCAGCGTGTTGCCTGCGGCCAACGCGGCGGCCAGCACGCCGATTACCGTATCGCCCGCGCCGGTCACGTCATAAACTTCCTGCGCCTGGGTTGGCAGATGCACCGGCTCTTTGCCCGGCTGCAGCAGCGTCATGCCGTTCTCAGAACGCGTCACCAGCAGCGCCGACAGCTCGAATTGCTGCATCAACGCCATGCCGCGCTCGACAATCTCCGCCTCGTTTTTACACTTGCCGACCACGGCTTCAAACTCGGAAAGGTTCGGCGTCAGTATGGTGGCGCCACGATAGCGCTCAAAATCGGTCCCTTTCGGATCGACCAGTACCGGCACTTTCGCCTCGCGAGCGATGGCAATAATGCTTTCCACGCTTTCCAGTGCGCCTTTGGCATAGTCGGAAAGCACCAGCGCGCCTGCCGACGGCAGCGCTTCCCGGATCCGCAGGTGCAGCGGCTCAACATCAATGCCCCCGAACCCTTCTTCAAAATCCAGGCGGATCAGCTGCTGATTGCGCGACAGTACGCGTAGCTTGGTAATGGTAGGATGCGTGGCGACAGCAACAAAATCGCACTGTACATTAACGCCGGTGAGCGCCTCATTCAGCGCGCGCGCCGCATCATCCACGCCGGTCAGGCCGACCAGACGAGAACGGGCTCCGAGCGAAGCGATATTCATCGCCACGTTGGCCGCTCCGCCGGGACGCTCTTCCACGTTGTCCACCTTGACCACCGGCACCGGGGCTTCAGGGGAGATACGGCTGGTTGGGCCATACCAGTAGCGATCCAGCATCACGTCGCCAACAACCAGAACACCCGCACGGTTAAACTCGGGCAGCGTCATTTTCATTCCAGATACTCCAGGCTGCAGTCAGTCAAAAAATAGTGCGCGCGATGATAGCACATGCCGTCAATCCCGCCCATTGCGCCAGTTCATGCCTCCAGCCAGCGCTGCCAGCTGGCGTTAACGATGGCTTGCTCCTCGCTGAACGCCTCCGGCACAAGCTGGCCCGGTAAGGCCTGAAGCGCCAGCCGGTGCAGCTCGTTACGCAGCGTAACGTAAGCGCGGGTCAGCGAATGTGCTTCTTCCTCGCTAATGCGATCGTGGCGCGCCAGCAGGGCCAGAATGCGTACGTTATCCGACCATTGTGTCAGCGCCGGATCCGCGGCCGCATAGCGTAAGACCAGATATTGCGTAATGAATTCAATATCGGTGATGCCGCCGCGATCCGCTTTGATATCCCACCGCCCTTTTTGCCGGTTACCCAGATGCGTGCGCATTTTTTCACGCATTTCCCTTACTTCCGTTTTCAGCTTTTCCGGCTCGCGCGGTAAACACAGGATGCCGTGGCGGATCGCGGTAAACCGCTGGCTCAGGGCCGCATCGCCAAAAATAATGCGCGCCCGCACCAGCGCCTGATGTTCCCAGGTCCAGGCCTCATGGCGCTGATAATCATCAAAAGCCGCGAAGGTGCTGACCAGCATGCCCGCCGCGCCGGAAGGGCGCAGCCGCGCGTCCACCTCATATAAAATGCCGGATGAGGTCCGGGTGCTGAACAGATGCATAATGCGCTGCGCAAGCCGCAGATAAAACTGGCGGCCATCAATGCTGCGCTCGCCGTCCGTCACCGCTTCCGCCGGACAGTCGTGCAGGAACACCAGATCGAGATCTGAACTGTAGCCCAGCTCCCAGCCGCCCAGCTTGCCGTAGCCGATAACCGCAAAGCCGCGCGCCTGCGGTTCGTTAAGATGAGAAGGACGACCGTAGCGCTGCACCATCATCTGCCAGGCCTGCTGCACGACCTGTTCCACAATGGCTTCTGCCAGCCAGGTAAGGTGATCGCTGACTTTCATCACCGGCAGCGTACCGGCAATATCGGCGGCGGCAATCCGTAAATGCTGTGCCTGCTTGAACTGGCGCAGCGCTTCCAGCTGCTGCTCTTCGTCCTCTTCCGGGATGCGCAGCAGATACTGTCGCAGCTCGTCGCGATAGGCATCCGTGGCCGTAGGCTGATAAAGCGTGGCGGGATCCAGCAACTCGTCCAGCAGCAGCGGGTAACGCGCCAGCTGGCTGGCTATCATCGGCGAAGCCGCACAGAGACGGATCAGATGTTTAAGCGCGCCCGGATATTCCGTCAGCAGCTCCAGATAGGTGGTACGCGTCACGATGCCCAGCAGCAGCGGTGTCAGACGCCCCAGCGTGACGTCGGCATCGTCACGCGGGCACATTTCGGCCAGCAGACCCGGCATCAGCAGGTCCAGTGCCTGACGACCACGCGGGCCGATGGTGCGTTTATCCACGTCCTGCCGGAACTCGCCGATCACCCGCAGCAGTCGCTGCTGCGCTTCGGCAGTCAGGTGGGGCACCAGCGCGGCCAGCTCCGGCTCCTCCAGGCGATCCTGCCAGAGAACACCATAGTCGTCCGTCTCTTTGCTGTCGCCGGCTTCCGGCGCGTCATCCCCGATCAGCTCGTCAAAAATAGCCCGCACGGCAGCCATATGCTGTTGCAGCTGCTCATACATTTCCGGCCAGCCCGTGGTGCCCATCGCCCACGCCAGCCGCGCACGATTGAGATCGTCCGAAGGCAGCGTTTGCGTCTGTTCGTCGTTAATACTTTGCAGCAGATTCTCCAGGCGACGCAAAAACAGCCAGGCATCCCGTAGGCATAACGCCTGCTCCGTGGGAAGCAGATGCAGTTCACTGATGGCCTGAAGCGTAGGCAGAAAGGCCCGCAGCTGTAGCGAGCGCTCACGCCCGCCACGGATCAGCTGAAAAACCTGCACAATAAATTCCGTTTCGCGGATGCCGCCTGCGCCCAGCTTGATGTTGTCCTTTAGCCCGCGTCGACGCACCTCCCTGGCGATCATGCTTTTCATATTGCGCAGTGACTGGATCACGCTGAAGTCGATATAGCGGCGGTAGACAAAAGGCCGCAGCATCTGTTCCAGCTCCTGACTCCAGCGATCGTCCGTGCCGCCCATCAGCCGCGCTTTCACCATCGCGTAGCGTTCCCAATCGCGGCCCTGCTCCTGATAGTAATCTTCCAGCGCGGCAAAGCTCAGCACCAGCGGGCCACTGTC
>DOOK01000144.1:0-776 GCA_003512805.1 Erwinia sp.
CATCTTCACGTAGCCGCCCAGCGGGATCAGTGCAATAACATACTCGGTACCCTGGCTATCGCGACGCCGCCACAATGCTTTGCCAAAGCCGACCGAGAAGCGTTCAACTTTAACGCCGCAGCGGCGTGCTACCCAAAAATGGCCAAATTCGTGCACGGTAATCAGAATGCCCAGCGCAACGATAAAGGCCCCAAGGCTCCAGAGTATACTCAACATAACGTCCCTTATAGCGTGCCGAAAGCCAGCAACAGCAGGCAGGCAAAGACCGGTACTGCCGCCGTCAGACTATCGATACGATCCAGAATACCACCATGACCAGGAATAAGCTGCCCGCTGTCTTTGATGCCGGCTTCACGCTTGAACATGCTTTCGGTTAAATCCCCCAATACGGAGGCCAACGTAGCGACAATCGAGCAGGTCAGCAAGGTGACAGGTGATACGCTCAGCGGCGCCCACAGGCCAAACAGCCAGGCGATCACGCCCGTCGTGACCAGACCGCCAAAGAATCCTTCCCAGGTTTTTCCCGGCGACACTTTAGGTGCCAGCTTATGTTTGCCGAAGAGGCGACCAAACATGTAGGCGCCGGAATCTGCACCCCACACCAGAAACAGCACGTAGAGCAGCCACCAGGCGCCCGCGAAATGGTCGCTGTCGTAATGATACTGGCGTAGCGCTACCATCCCCCAAAAGAAAGGCACGATGGTCAGAATGCCAAACAGCAGGCGTAAAGCACGAGACGAGCGCCACAGTGCCGCCGAGACAGGATAGGTCAGCAC